>CAYZSG010000048.1:0-27127 GCA_964481045.1 uncultured Candidatus Odyssella sp.
GTGCTGGCCGCCGGCACCCGAGGCGCGATAGGTGTCGATGCGCAGATCCTTGTCTTCGAGCACGATCGTGATCGCGTCGTCGATGACCGGATACACCCACACGCTGGCGAAGCTCGTGTGGCGCCGCGCATTGGCGTCGAACGGCGAGATGCGCACGAGGCGGTGCACGCCCGACTCGGTCTTGAGCCAGCCATAGGCGTTGATGCCCTTCACCTGGAAGGTCGCGGATTTGAGGCCCGCCTCTTCGCCCGGGCTTTCCTCGAGCCAATCGACCTTGTAGCCGTGCTGCTCGGCCCAGCGCACATACATGCGCGCCAGCATCTCGGCCCAATCCTGGCTCTCGGTGCCGCCGGCGCCGGCATGGACCTCGACATAGGCGTCGTTGGCGTCGGCCTCGCCCGAGAGGAGGGCCGCCACCTGCGCCTTGCGCGCGCGGTCGCGCAGCTCGGCCAGGGCCTTCTCGGCCTCTGCGATGAGCCCCTCTTCGCCCTCGGCCTCGGCGAGCGCGATCATGTCGCGATTGTCGTTGAGGCCACTCTCGAGCGCGCGGAAATCGCCGAGCTTGCTCTCGACGAGCGCGCGCTCGCGCATCACCGATTGTGCGGCCTTCGAGTCGTTCCAGAGATTGGGGTCTTCGGCGCGCGCGTTCAGCGCGGCGAGCTTGTCTTCGAGCGTGGCGGGGTCAAAGACGCCCCCTCAGCAAGGCGAGCGACTGCTCGATCTCGCTGATGATGGCTTGTGTCTCGGCTTTCATGGACGCATTCCGATGGGCGGCATGGCCGCGGAAGAGGCGTCAGATGGGGCGAAACGGCCCCTCAGTCAAGGTCGCTCGTCGCGGCGGCCACGCCGCCGCGACGAGCTCTTGGCGCCGGCCCGAGGCCGGCGCCACGCTTTTGCCTACGGGAGCTTCATTTCCTTGCGCACTTCTTCGACGATCGACGTATCGACCATCTTCTCGAGCGCGGTCTTATCCTTGACCATGCCGGCCTGCATCCAGATCTCCTGCTGGCGCTGGATCGACGCGGTGTCGACCCGGCCGTACTGTCCGCAGTGCTGCGGTCCCTTGATCTTCTCGATCACCTCTTTCGGGAACTTCGACCACTTGACGGTGGCTGTCAGCGTCTCCTCGGTCCACTTGCCGCCGCCCGCCGTGATGTCCTGGCAGGCCTTGAAATAGGCCCGGAGGAACCGCTTGGCGACGTCGCGCTTCTCGGTGAGGAATTTCGGGTTGGCCGCGAGATAGCTCTCCTGGAACCACGGCATCACTTCGTAGGACGCCTTCCAGCGCACCGCGAGGCCTTCCACTTCGAGCCGCGTGACGATGGGCTCGACGATGGAGAGGAAATCCGCCGCCTTGTTCCTGAAGATCGGCAGCGCATCGGTCACCGCGCGCAGCCGCTCGGTGAACTCGACGTCCTTCATCGAGAGGCCGGCCTGCTGCATCGCCTGCGTGGTCGTGAGATACACCGGCGATCCCTTGGGGCCGCCCTCGACCTTGTAGCCCTTCATGTCGGCGAAGGTCTTGATCTTGCCGCTGTCCCACAAATCCTTGCGGACCATCAGCCACGACGTGTCGTTCCAGCCGTCCTTGCCCTGCGCGTTGGAGGCGATGAGCTTGACGCCGAAACCTTCAGCGTACTGGTTGAAGAAGCCCGGGCCGGTCACCATGCCGGCGATGTCCTGGTCGCCGCGCGCCAGCATCGGAATTTGGCTCAGCGCCGACCCGCCGTAGGTGATGGCCTCGACGTCGAGCTTCTCGGCCTTGAAGTAGCCCTTGTCGATCGCGAGGAAGAACGGCAGCCAGCTGTAGATCTGCGGGTTGAACGAGACCCGTATCTTGTCCTGCGCGTCCGCCTGGGCGGCGCCCAGGCAGAGCACGGCGGCCAAAGCGGCCCGCTTGAATGTCGTCAGCATCTGATCCTCCCTTTGATTCCGTTTCTGCGGCGTGCACGCACGATTACGCGCGGCCGATAGAGCCGCGTCGAAAGGCGCTGTCCAGACGAGCGCCGGGGCGCCTCCGGCCCGGCGAATGCAATTACTTGATGCCCTGCTCCTTGCGGATTTCGTCGATGATCGAGGTGTCGATGAGATCCTTGAGCGGCGTCTTCACCTTGACCATGCCTTCGGCGATCCAGATGTCCTGCTGGCGCTGGATCGACTCCAACTCGATCTTGCCCATCTGGCCGGCGTGCTGCGGGCCCGGAATCTTGTCGATCACCGCGTCGGACATCTTCGCGTATTTCTTCATCGCCGCGCGCATGTCGGGCGTCCACTTGCCGCCGCCGGCGGTCACGTCCTTGGCACCCTTGAGATAGGCGATCAGGAAGCGCTTCACCACGTCGCGCTTCTCGGCGAGGAACTTCGGATTCGCCGCCAGGAATGCTTCCTGATAGTTCGGCAGCACCTCGTAGGCCGGTTTCCAGCGCACCGCCAGGCCCTCGGTTTCGAGGGCGCCCGCGATCGGCTCGACGATCGACATCGCATCGATCGCCTTATTGCGGAACAGCGGAACGACGTCGGAGAGCGAGCGCATGCGCTCGCTGAATTTCACGTCCTTGAGCGTCAGGCCGGCGCTCTTCAGCGCCTGCAATGTGGTGAGGTAGATCGGCGATCCCTTGGGACCGCCCTCGATCGGCCGGCCCTTGAAATCGGCGAACGATTTGATCGCGCCTGAATCGTAGATGTCTTTCCGCACGACGACCCACATCGTGTCGTGCCAGCCCATTTTCGATTCAGCGAGCGAGGCGATTAGCTTGATGCCGAAGCCCTCGGCATGCTGGTTGAAGAATCCGGGCCCGGTCACCATGCCGGCGATGTCCTGGTCGCCGCGCGCCAGCATCGGAAGCTGCGACAGCGCGGATCCTCCATAGGTCGCGTAGTCGACGTCGATCTTCTGCTCCTTGAAGTAGCCCTTATCGATGGCCAGGAAGATCGGCATGTAGCTGTAGATCTGCGGATTGAACGAGATCCGCACCTTGTCCTGCGCCTGGACGGCTGCAACCGACCCCAGGGCCAGCGCCGCCGCTGCCGCGACGTGCACGATCCTCATCATCAAAACTTCCTCCCTTTGCTTCCGAGCGTTTTCGCCCCTGACGTTATCTCTCGCGCATCGTCGCCGTCGGCGTTTCGCCGAACCGCGTGCGGTAGTCGCGGCAGAAGCGGCTGACGCTCGTATAGCCCGCGGCGAGCGCGATTTCGGTGACCGAGCGGCGCAGCGGGCCCGCCTTGCGCAGCGCGGCGCGCGCGCCGTCGAGGCGCACGTGCTTCAGGTACTTCATCGGCGAGACGCCGAGCGTGCGCTTGAAGCCGTAATAGAGCGCGCGCGGGCTGACGCCGGCGAGCGCCGTCATCTCCGCGGCGGTGATGGGGCGCGCCGCGCTGGCGCGGATGAACTCCTGCACCCGCCGCACATAGTAGGGCGCGGCCGTCGATTGCGGCCTGGCCAGCCGCGCCGAGAGATTGTGCGGGAAGCTCTGCGCGACGAGAAGGATCAGCGTGCGCTCGCAGGCGCGCGCGGTGGCCGGATCGGCGATGCACGGGCGCGCCTCGCCGGCGTCGCGGCACAGCATCGCGATGAAGCGCCCGAGCGTGGGTACGTTCGCGAAGTCGGTGACGACGCGCGGCTCGAACTCGATCATCGGATCGGCGAGCGGCCCGTATTCGTCGGCCAGGGTCTTGGTCAGCATCTGGCGCGTGATCTGGATCACGAGCAGCTCGGCGTTCTCGCGGTAGCGCTTCTGCGTGTAGGTGGCCGAGCCCACGAGCGCGATCTGGCCGGGCGCCACCGCGATGCGCGCATTGCCCTGCACCACCTCGATCGAGCCGCGGAACGGCACGAACAGGAAGTATTCCCCCTCGCGCGGCCGGGTCGAGACGATCTGGTTCCCGGTCGAACAGTCGATCTGGAAATAGTCGAAGGTCGTGCGGCCGACCTGCGCGCGCGCCCGGCGGAACCCGCGGAACTGCCCGCCCGGGTCGATCGAGAATTCGGCCGGCGCCGCGTTGAGCTTCGTGAAATGCGGCGCCACCGCGCGCAGGCTCTCGGTCTCGAATTCCAGCGCCGCGCGCGGAAACGCGAATTCGCCGATGAAGCTCGTCAAGGGCGAGCCGGGCGTCCGCTGCATGCCGCGTGGGTGCATCGCCGTCACCGTTTGGCGGGCTTCTGCCAGGGTGTGATCCAGCGCTCGAGCCAGTCCATGAGAAGGTAGCACGCGGCGCCGAGCAGCGCGCCCACCACGAGCCCCGCCATCGAGCGCGAGAGCGACAGCACCTGCCACGAATTCCAGATGATGTAGCCGAGCCCTTCGGTACTGACGAGGAACTCGACCGCGACCGTGCCGAGCAAGGCGAGGCCGAGCGAGACGAGGCCGCCCGCCATCAGCGCCGGCAGCACGGCCGGCAGCGTGACCGTGAAGTAGAGATGGCGCGGCTTCACGCCGAAGTTGCGCGCCACGTCGCGATAGATCGGCTCCACGTTCATCACCGCCGCCATCGCCGTGATCAGCATCGTGAAGAACGGCCCGATCGCGATCATCACCAGGTTCGACGTCTCGTTGAGCCCGACCAGGATCAGCACGAGCGGAAACAGCGCGATGCGCGGGATCGGATAGAGTATGGCGACGAGCGGATTGAGGATCACGCGCACCGGGCGGAACAGGCCCATCGTGATCCCGAGCAGCACGCCGGGTATCGTTCCCACGATCATGCCGATCAGGAAGCGAAGGGTCGTGATGCCGGTGTGGCGCAGCAGATCGTCGTTCTGGATCATGTCCCAGATCGTCACCGCCACCTTTGAGGGCGCCGGCAGGATGCGCGCGTCGATGAGGTTGTTGCGCGCCGCGATCTCCCAGAGCCCGAACAGCGCGATCGGGCTCCCGAAGCGCATCAGGAACCACTTGGTCCAGATCCACGCCGAGCCATTGCCGGCGCCTTTCCCCTTCGGGGCTTCGGCCATCGCCTACTCTCCCCTCGACGCGAGCACTTCTTCGCGCAGCGATTCCCACACCTGGCGGCGCACCTCGATGAAGTCGGGGTTGTTGCGCAGCTCCAGCGCGTTGCGCGGGCGCGGCAGGCGAACGTCGAACAGCGCCTTGATGCGGCCGGGCCGGTGGCTCATCACCGCCACGCGGTCGCCGAGCACCACGGCTTCGTCGAGGCTGTGCGTGATGAAGATGACGGTCTTGCGCGTTTCCTCCCAGAGCTTCAGCAGGTCGTCCTGCACCAGCATCTTGGTCTGCTCGTCGAGCGCGCCGAGCGGCTCGTCCATGAGCAGGATCGCGGGATCGTTCGCGAAGGCGCGCGCGAGATTCACGCGCTGGCGCATGCCGCCCGAAAGCTGGCGCGGATAGGTGCGCTCGAAGCCGGAGAGACCGAGCTTTTCGAGCATGGCCCGGGCCGGCGGCTCGCGCTCGGCGCGGGAGACGCCGCGGGCTGTGAGCCCGAAGGCGGCGTTGTCGAGCGCGGTGAGCCACGGGAACACGCCCTGCTCCTGGAACACCATCGACTGGAGCGGGCGGCCCTCGTGCTTGATCGAGATATCGAAGCTGCCGACCGACGGCGTCTCGAGCCCGGCGAGGATGCGCAGCAGAGTCGTCTTCCCGCAACCGCTCGGGCCGACGATGCAGAGAAACTCGCCCTCGGCGACGAACATGTCGATCGTGTCCAGCGCCTGCACCGGCGCCGGGCGCACGTCGAACGTCTTGGCCAGCCCGCGAATCGCGATGCCGGCGCGCGCCTGTGTGCGCACGTCGTGGCGCCCTTCCAAGCCTGCGTCCTCCCTCAAGAACATTCCGGTTATAGGCTCTTCTGATCCGGGTTGGAACGAAATCGAATCGCCATGTCCACGCGTCAGGCAAGCGCCCGCGCGGGCAGTCCCATCTCCTTCTGGCGCTTCTTGTGGTAGTCGACCAGCCGCGGCAGCACCTCTTTCGCGAACAGCGTGAGGTTCTCCGCGGTGTCGGCGTAGTTCATCGTGCCGGCCTGCGCCATCATCAGGAAGTGGCCGAAGCCGCCGACCGTGTCGTAGAAGTCGATGAACTGCTCGTAGACCTCGTCGGGCGTGCCGGTGAACATCAGTCCGCCGTCGATCGTGCACTGCAGATCTGCGTCGGAGAATGCGCCGAGATTGCGGCCGTCCTTCGTGAAGAGATCGTGCGAGAGGAACGACATCGTGCCGGTCTGCTTGATCATCTTCGCGGCCGGCCCGGCCGGAATGAAGCCCGGCGGATTCTTGAACGCCTCGCCGACGATGGCGTTGGTGCGCAGATACGACATCACGAGATTGCCGCGGCGATGGCCCTCCTCGCGCGTCTTGCCGACGCCGACGAAGCCTGCGTAGCAGAGACGGTCGAGCGGCACCGGCTCGGGCTTGCCGGCCTCGCGCCAGGCCTTGCGGTATTGATCGAACAGCGCTTTTGCCTTGTAGCCGGTCATCACCGTGCCAAGCACGTGGCCGTGCTTCGCGATCGGGATCGCGCTCGGCACGCTGTTGGCGCTGATCCACACCGGCGGATGCGGCTGCTGATAGGGCCGCGGCCACACGTTGACGTTCCGGTACTGGAAGAATTCGCCCTCCCACGAGAACGGCCCGTCATGTGTGGTGAGCGCCTTCATGATCAGATCATGCGCTTCCCAGAAGCGGTCGGTGTGGCGCACCGGCAGCGAATTGGCGGGATGGATTTCGTAGGGCACGCCCTTGACGAAGCCCATCTCGAGGCGCCCGCGCGAGATCACGTCGATCATCGACAGCTCTTCGGCGGTACGCAGCGGATTCGAGTTGTTGGCGACCGGGAAGCCGAGGCCGAGCAGGCGCGCCTTCTTCGTGGTCTTCGCCAGGATCGCGAGGATCAGTGGCGCCGACGCGGTGAGGCAGGTCGCCGTGCTGTGGTGCTCGTTGACGAAAATGTCGAGGCCGAGCTCGTCCGCCAGCTGCCACTCGTCGAGATAGTCGTGATAGAGGTCGGCCGCGATCTTCGGATCCATGTGCCGGCTCGGCAGGGTCGCGCGGATCGAGACCGGGTCCTTGTCCCAGGCGCCGGGATAGGGCTGCTCGGTGAAATGATAGACGTGCATGTGATGTGTCCGTCGCTGGCGGTTCAGGCGGCGAAGGCGGCGACGCGGTTCGCGAATTCCTGCGGCTGCTCGATGTGCGGGAAGCGGCCCGCCTTCTCGATCAGATCGAACTTCGCGCCGGGAATCGCGCGCGCATAGGCGCGGCCGTAGTCGGCGGGCGCGATCTTGTCGCTGGCGCCCCAAAGGACGAGCGTCGGCACCTTGATGCGGTGCAGGCGGCCCAGGAGCTTCGGGTTGTACATATAGGGCGACCAGCTCACGAGAACGGTCGTCTCGCGATTGCGGAGGCGCACATACACCTCGTCCTCGGTCGCCTCTTTCGGATCGAAGCGCGCATGGGCGGTGTCGTGGAACGCGGCCGCCTCGAGCTCCTTCTGTGGCAGCGCGAAGATGTCCACCATGTCGCGATGCGTCGGGCCTCCGGTCTTGATGCCGGCCGGATTGACGAGCACGAGCTTCTTGATGCGCTCGGTCGTTTTCGTCGCGACCTCGGCCGCGACCCAGCCGCCGATGCTGACGCCGACCAGCACGAGATCGCGCAGATCGAGCGTCTCGATCAGGTCGAGCGTGAAATAGGCGAGATCGTCGACCGAGTTGTAGGTGCGCGGCAGGTCGGTGTGGCCGAAGCCGGGCAGCGAGGGCGCCACGACGTCGAACGTCGCGGCGAGCCGGTCGAGCACCGGTGCGCCCGGCGCGATGCCGAGCTCCGGATGGAGGAACAGCAGCGGGCTGCCGCGCCCGCGCCGCACGAGTTCAGTCTTGATCGCGTTGACGCTGACGAAAGGCGCTGCGCCCGGCGGATTGTCCAGCATGGCGTTTCCCGATTCCCTTGCGGCCGCGCGCTCGTCCGGCGCAGTCCGTCCGCGACAATATCGGCGCGGCCCACCACCCGGCTATACCGGCAGCGCAGGATGTTTGCGGGGACTGCAACAAATTGCGCGAGGCCGCAAAAGCCCGGCGCGCGGCTCTATCCCAGGATGCGGAGATCGGCGCGCATGCGGTCGAGGTTCGAATCGAGCGCGCCGACCTCCTTCTCGATCAGCGCATGCTCGCGCTTCCAGATCGGCAGCGCGGCGCGCAGCTTCGCGCGGCCGGCCGGCGTGAGGGTCAGGCGCCGGCTGCGCTTGTCGTTCTCGTCCACCGCCACCGTGACGAGCCCGCGCCGCTCCAGCGGCTTCAGCGCCGCGGTCAAGGTCGTGCGGTCCATCGCCAGCACGTCGGCCACTTCCCACATGCGCGCGGCGTCGGGCCGGTTCAGCGACATCAGCAGAGAGAACTGCCCGTTCGTTAGTCCCACGGGGCGCATCGCCTCGTCGAACCGGCGCGCGACCGACCGCGCGGCGCGCTGCACGTGCAGGCAGATGCACGTGTCACGCACCTTATGGGTCATCGCGAACGGCAAGCCGTCCCCCCTTTGACATGCGGCAATTATGTTGATATCAACTTAATTGGTCAAGGTCGAGCCATGCCGAAAGTCTCGTTCACCTCCGCGCTGCAGCGCTTCCTGGCCGCGCCTTCGGCCGAGGTCGGCGGCGGCACGGTCGGCGAGGCCCTGGCCGCGGTGTTCGCGAGCCGCCCGGCGCTGCGCGGCTACGTGCTCGACGATCAGGGCGCGGTGCGGCGGCACGTCTCGATCTACGTGAACGGCGAGCCGATCGCGGACCGCGCGCGGCTCACCGACAAGGTCGGCCCGCGCGACGAGATCTACGTCTTGCAGGCGCTGACCGGCGGTTAGCGCACGAAGGAGGAAGCAATGGCGGATCGCCTTCACGTGGGAACGCGCAAGGGGCTCTTCGAACTCGTGCGCCGCGGCGGCTTGTGGACGGTGGCCGACGCGCATTTCCTCGGCGATCCGGTCTCCGCGGTCCTCAGCCACGACGGCGCGCTCTACGCGGCGCTCGATCTCGGCCATTTCGGCGCGAAGCTGTGGCGCCGCGATTCCGGCGGCGCCTGGAGCGAGCTCGCCGCCCCCGCCTTCCCGCCCAAGCCCGAGGATGCGAAGGACGATCCGCATCCCTGGACGCTCGGCAAGGTCTGGTCGCTCGAGCCGGGCGGCGTCGCCGGCCGCCTCTGGGCCGGCACGATGCCGGGCGGCCTATTCCGCTCCGACGACGGCGGCGTGACGTGGTCACTCGTCGATTCGTTCTGGCGCATGCCCGAGCGCCGGAAATGGAACGGCGTCGCCGGCGGCGAGCAGCCGGGACTGAGCTCCGTGCTGATCTCCCCCTCCAACCCGAACAGCATCTGCATCGGCGTCTCGACCGGCGGCGTCTGGGCCAGCGACGATGCGGGCGCATCATGGCGCCTGCTCGGCAAGGGCCTCTACGCGGAATACATGCCGCCCGAGTTGCGCGAAGACCCGATCTCGCAGGACGTGCATCAGCTCGCGCAATGCGCGGCCAAGCCCGCGGTCATGTGGTGCCAGCACCACAACGGCGTTTTCCGCTCGGAAGACGCCGGCGGCACCTGGCGCGACCTCGAGGCGATTCGGCCAGCGAAATTCGGCTTCGCCGTGGCCGCGCATCCCAAGGATGCCAACACCGCGTGGTTCGTGCCGGCGGTGAAGGACGAGAAGCGCATTCCCGTCGACGGCAAGCTCGTGGTCGCGCGCACGCGCGACGGCGGCAAGAGCTTCGACGTGCTCGCCAACGGCCTGCCGCAACGGCACGCCTACGACCTCGTCTGGCGCCACTCGCTCGACGTGGACGAGACCGGTGACCGCCTCGCCTTCGGCTCGACCAGCGGCGGCCTCTGGACTTCGGAGAACGGCGGCGATTCGTGGAGCGCGCCCGAAGCCAGGCTCCCGCCGATTTCGGTCGTGCGCTTCGCCGCCTGATCGTTCTGTCGGAAGTCCGCCGCTCCGTTCGTCCTGGCGACGAGCGGCGAACCCGCGGCGCGAAAAGCTACGGAGGAATGCCCATGGCCTATGTCGATGGTTACGTGCTGCCGATCGCGACGAAGCACCTCGCCGCCTACCGCCGCCTCGCGACGTTGGCCGGCAAGGTGTGGCGCGAGCATGGCGCGCTCGAATACCGCGAATGCGTCGGCGACGATCTTGCCGTGAAGATGCTGATGCCGTTCCCGCGCGCGATGAAGATCAAGCGCGGCGAGACGGTCGTGTTCGCGTGGATCGTCTTCAACTCGCGGGCGCAGCGCGACCGCGTGAACGCGAAGGTGATGAAAGATCCGCGCCTCCCCGCCTCGATGAAGAACACGCCGATGCCATTCGACGTGAAGCGGATGATGTATGGCGGGTTCAAGGTGCTCGTCGCCGCCTAGCAGGTCCGTCGCCGTCCACGCACATCCGGAGAACGCCACCATGCAGACCATCGGCATCATCGCGGCGGTTTTCGTCCTCGCCATCGCCGCCCTTCTCGTTTACGCCGCGACGCGGCCCGGCACTCTGGAAGTGCGGCGCTCGGCGACGATCAAGGCGGCGCCGGACAAGATCTTCGCACTCGTCAACGATCTCGGCCGCTGGTCCGCGTGGTCGCCTTACGAGAAGAAGGATCCGGCCATGAAGCGCACCTTCAGCGGCCCGCCCAGCGGCAAGGGCGCGGTCTATGCCTGGGACGGCAACAAGGACGTCGGCAAGGGCCGTATGGAGATCGCCGACACCGCGCCGCCCGGCCGGGTGATGATCAACCTGGACTTCGAGAAGCCGTTCGCGGGCCACAACGTCGTCGTCTTCACGTTCGAGCCCAGGGGCGACTCCACTTCCGTCACCTGGGCGATGAGCGGCCGCTCGCCGTTCATCGCCAAGCTGATCGGGATCTTCGTCAACATGGACACCATGATCGGCAGGGACTTCGAGGCCGGCCTCGCGAACCTGAAGGCCGTCGCTGAGAAGTGACGCGCGCGCCGCACCATCGACGCATTGGGAAGATCAATGTCGCTCCGCCTCTATTTCCACCCGCTCTCCTCGTTCTGCCACAAGGCGCTGATCGCGCTTTACGAGAACGAGACGCCGTTCACGCCGCATCTCGTCGATTTCGGCGACGAAGCGGCAAACAGGGCGTTCCTCGAGATGTGGCCGCCGCACAAGATCCCCGTGCTGCGCGACGAGGAGCGGGACCGCATGGTGCCCGAGACGAGCATCATCATCGAATATCTGCAGCAGCACTATCCGGGAAAAGTGCGGCTCATCCCCGACGATGCCGAGATCGCGCGGCAGGTGCGCTTCCGCGACCGCTTCTACGATCTCTACGTCAACGTGCCGATGCAGAAGATCGTGACCGATCGGATTCGCCCCGCCGGCAAGAACGACCCCTACGGCGTCGACGAAGCGCGGACCCTGCTGCGCCGCGCGATCGGCATGATCGACCGCGAGATGGGCCGAAAGACCTGGTCGATGGGCGACGATTTCACGATGGCCGACTGCGCCGCGGCGCCGGGCCTGTTCTATGCCGACAAGGTGATGCCGCTCGCGGAGAAGCACGCGAACGCCGCCGCCTATCTCGACCGGCTGAAGAAACGCCCTTCCTATGCGCGGGTGCTCGCGGAAGCCGAGCCTTATCTCAAGATGTTTCCGCAATAGGCGCGCAGAAATATTTCGCCGCGCAAGTCGGAGCGGAAGCCGCCCGTTCGTCGTTCCGGCAGCACGGGCGACAGGCGCCCGCAGGCCCTCGAAGGAGCCCACAATGGCGATCAAGACCGGCAAGATCACGCCCTGCCTCTGGTTCGACACCGAGGCCGAAGACGCGGCCAAGTTCTACGTGTCGGTGTTCGAGAATTCGCGCATCGGGCGCATCAGCCGCTACGGCAAGGAAGGGTTCGGGATCCACGGCAAGAAGGAAGGCACCGTGCTGACCGTGGAGTTCGAGCTCGAGGGGCAGACATTCGTGGGGCTCAACGGCGGCCCGCAATTCAAGTTCGACGAGGCGATCTCGTTCCAGATCCATTGCGGCACGCAGGACGAGATCGATTATTTCTGGAGCAAGCTCGCCGCCGGCGGCGGCAGCGAGGGCCCCTGCGGGTGGCTCAAGGACCGCTTCGGCCTATCGTGGCAGGTGGTGCCCGACGCGCTCATCGAAATGCTGCTCGACAAGGACGCGGCCAAGGTCGGGCGCGTCACCAACGCATTCCTGCAGATGAAGAAGTTCGACATCGCGGCGCTCAAGAACGCCTTCGAGGGCCGCGCCGCCTAGCTTCGTTCGTGCGTTCCAACCGAAACGTCAACCGCAGTAGGAAAGGTATCGACATGCTGCAAGAGAAGACCAAGCCCCAGGCCGCCCCGGCCGTGACCAACGCGATCCTGCCCTATCTCTTCTTCAACGGTCGCTGCGAGGAAGCGATGAATTTCTACAAGAAGGCGCTCGGCGGCGAGATCGAGATGATCATGCGCTGGAAGGACAATCCCGACATGCCTTCCGACGGCTGCGCGCCCGGCATGCAGTTCGATCCCGAGAAGATCATGCACGCCTCGCTCAAGGTCGGCGACGCGATCCTGATGGCGTCCGACGGCATGCCGCAGGAGAAGTCCGGCTTCCAGGGCTTCTCGGTCTCGCTGACCGCGCGCACCGACGCCGAATGCGATCGCTGGTTCAACGCGCTCGCCCAAGGCGGCCAGGTGCAGATGCCGCTCGGCAAGACGTTCTTCGCCCAGCGCTTCGGCGCCGTGGCCGACAAGTTCGGCGTCTCGTGGATGATCATCGTGCCGCCGGCCGGGCACTGACGGAGCGGAGGACCGCGCGGTCCTTCACTATCCTGTGGGACCGCGCGCCTCCAGGCGCGCCCTTCATGCCGACGAAAGAAGGAACTGCCCGATGGCCGACCTCACCCTCTTCACCTTCGATTGGGTCCCCGAGGTGCCGCGCGGATATGTGCGCGACATCCGCGTGCGCTGGGCGCTGGAGGAGGCCGGGCTGCCCTATCGCGTCGAGGGTGTGCCCTTTCGCGAGCGGGACGCGGGGCATCTCGCGCACCAGCCCTTCGGCCAGGTGCCTTGGCTGACCGACGGCGACCTTTTGATCTTCGAGAGCGGCGCGATCCTGCTTCATATCGGCGAGCGCAGCGAGGCGGTGATGCCCGCCGATCCGCGCGGCCGAAGCACCGCCACGGAATGGGTGTTCGCGGCGCTCAATTCGGTCGAAATGGCGAGCCTGCCCTGGGCGTTCTTCAAGTTCACCGGCGACCCGGGCGATACGCCGGGAGGGAAGTGGCTGGACGAGTTCTTGGAGGTTCGGCTCCAGCGCCTGGAACCGGTGCTGGCGGAGCGCGAATGGCTGGCGGGCTCTTTCTCCGTCGCCGATATCCTGATGGCGGATGTGCTGCGCCTCGTCGATCGGTTCGACGGGCTGACGGAGTATCCCGCCTGCCGCGCCTATGTCGCGCGCGCCACGGCCCGCCCGGCCTTCGCGAAGGCGCACGCCGACCAGATGGCCCATTTCGCCAAGGCAGACTGAGCGCGCCGATAGCGCGCGGCTTTAATACGTGTCGCCCGTGCTGCGCCCGACATCGGTGCGCGAGCCGCCGGGGCGCGTGCCCGTGTCCTCGGCCGTGTCGGTATCGACCGTGCGGCCCTTGCCGGTGCCGGGCTCGGTGCCGCGCTTGTAGTATTCGTAGCCGGCGCCCGCGCGCACCGCGACGACGCCCTTGGGCTGCGTGAAGTTGCGCGCCGGAACGTCTTTCAGCGCCGAGCGGGCGAAATCGAGGAAAATCGGCGCCGCCGTGGTGCCGCCTTGCTCCTGCGGGCCGAGCGTGCGCGGCTTGTCGAAGCCCACCCACACCGAGATGGCGAGATCGGGCGTGAAGCCCACGAACCATGCATCGAGCACGTCGTTGGTGGTTCCGGTCTTGCCCGCGACCGGGCGGCCCAGCGCGTTCAGGATCGTGGCGGTGCCGCGCTGCACGACGCCCTGCATCATGCTGACCATCTGGAACGCGTTGTCTTCGTCGATGATCTGCTCGCGGCCGCTCGGCAGCTCGGGCATGCCCTGCCCGTTGAACGCCACTTGGCATTTCTCGCATTTGCGCTCGTCGTGGCGATAGATCGTGCGGCCGTAGCGGTCCTGGATGCGGTCGACGAGCGTCGGCGTGATCCTGCGGCCGCCGTTCACGATCATCGAATAGGCGGTGACGTGGCGCATCGCCGTCGTCTCGTAGGCGCCGAGCGCCATGGCCATCACCGGCTCGAGCTTGTCGGAGACGCCGAGCTTGCCGACCAGCTCGACCACCTTCTCGAGGCCGGTCGCCTCGGCGAGCCGCACGGTCATCAGGTTGCGCGACTGCTCGATGCCGGTGCGCAGCGGCGTGGGGCCGTAGAACTTGCCCGACGAGTTGCGCGGCCGGTAGGTCTTGTCGCCGAACTTCACGACGATCGGCGCGTCGAGGATCACTGTCGAGGGCGTGAAGCCCTCCTGCAAAGCCGCGAGATAGACGTAGGGCTTGAACGACGAGCCGGGCTGGCGCCACGCCTGCGTGACGTTGTTGAACTGCGAGAGCCAGAAGCTGAACCCGCCCGACATGGCGAGAACGCGTCCCGTGTGCGGGTCCATGGCAACGAGCGAGCCGCTGACTTCCGGGACTTGCCGGAGCGTGTAGGTGTCGGCCGGCACCGGCTTGTTCTGCGAATCGACGGCGATCTTCTCGACCAGGATCACGTCGCCCTGCTTCAAGACGTCGGTCGCTTTCTTGATGGCAGGGCCGGTCGCGGTCTTGAAGGTCGGCTTGCCGGCTTCGATCGTGATCTCGCCCTGCTTGCGCGCCCAGGTGAGCTCGGTGAGCGGAATGCGGCCGCGGCGGCCATCGGACATCCCGATGTCGGCGCCCTTCTCGTCGATCTCGAGCACCAGCGCCAGCGGCCAGTCGCCGTGCCCGGCCGGCGCCTGCACCTTGCGCAGCTTCTGCCGCCAGCCATCGGCCCAGCGCTCGCTCTGCCCTTCCTTGAAGTTGGCGACCGCGCCGCGCCAGCCGTGCCGCTTGTCGTAGGCGACGAGGCCGCGGCGGAGCGCGGCGTCGGCGAAGGCCTGCATCTTCGGGTCGAGCGTCGAGCGGATCACGAAGCCGCCCGCCTTCATCTTGTCTTCGCCGTGCTTGGCGAGCATCTCGCGCCGCACTTCCTCGACGAAGTATTCGGCGCCGACGCTGATGTAGGGCGGCGGCGGCTTGACGCCGAGCGGCGCCTGCTTCGCCTCGTCGGCCTCGGCCTGGTTGATATAGCCGTCTTCCAGCATCCGCTGGATCACGTAGTTGCGGCGGTTGATCGCGATGCGCGAATTGCGCTCGGGATTGAAGCGCGAGGGCGCCTGCGGCAGCGCCGCGAGAAACGCGGTCTCGGCCACGGTGAGCTGCTCGAGCGACTTGTCGAAATAGATCTGCGCCGCGGCGGCCACGCCGTAGGCCTGGCGGCCGAGGAAGATCTGGTTGAGGTAGAGCGAGAGGATCTTCTGCTTGTCGTAGGCGCGCTCGATGCGGAAGGAGAGGATCATCTCCTTCACCTTGCGCTCGAAGCGCTGCTCCGACGACAGGAAGAAGTTCTTCGCCACCTGCTGCGTGATCGTCGAGCCGCCCTGCAGCTTGCCGCCGCCGGTGAAGTTGTTGCGCACCGCGCGCGCGATGCCGAACACGTCGATGCCGGGATGCGTGAAGAAGCGCTGGTCCTCGGCGGCGATGAACGCCTGCCAGACGCGCTTCGGGATCGATTCGAACGGAACGTAGATGCGCTTCTCGGACGCGAACTCGCCGATCAGGCGCCCGTCGGCGGCATAGACGCGGCTGACGATCGGCGGCTCGTAGTTGGCGAGCTTCTGGTAGTCCGGCAGATCGCGGCCGTAGAACCACAGGCCGAAGAACACGATGAACAGCCCGACGAGGCCGATCAGGAAGCCGGCGCTGAGCAGGTTGAGCGTGCTGCGGTAGAAGAACCCCGCGGCCGAATTATTGCGTTTTCCCAAGGCCTTCCCTCTTGCCCGCGGCACCGGGCCGGGGTTCGTGTTCGTCCCTACCCATAGGCGCGCGGACTATATACGCGGCTACCCCCGGTGCAAGCGCCCGCGGAGACCGCACTTTGCCACGCTTTTGTTGCCGATTTCTTTGGCGGCAATGTGGCTGTCCCGCCCACCCCCGGGGGCTCGAGTGTAGTCATTTGTAGGCTTTCGTAGTCATTCGCGCGCAAAACCGGGCAGACCCGATCCACGCGCCGGCCGGCGAGGGGAAGGGGTTCGGGCGCGAGGACCTTCGCCGCGCGAGCCCCAACCCCCTAAAACACCGACTTTCACCGACTTTACACCGACTTTTACGGTGTTCGCCGGCCGACATCGCCGGCCGAAGGCCGGTTCCGGCACGGCATGCCGGCGAGCATAAGAGCTGTCTCACGTGGAGCCGCGGAGGACGCGGAGAAGCGTGGATGCTGCGCCCTCGGCGCCGAATGCGGATGATCGTCCACTCCGCGTCTCCGCGCCTCCGCGTGGGTCCGAACTTTCGCTCGCCGATATCGCTGGGACCGCGCGTTCCCGGGCACACAGGCTCGCAGCCGCGTGTCGGAGATCGAGATAGACATGTCCAAACAACCGCGTTCGGCACGCCCGATCGGCGTGCCGCACGCGAGACCCAAAACGGGCCATTGGCGCTGACATAGTACGAAACAAGAACATTGTCAACCGCGCTGTCTCGCGTTTTGGTTCTAACACCGCGTCATCGCCACTGAGCAATCGAGATTAGAGCCGAAGGCCCAGGCGTCGCCGTGTGCGCGGCGGCGAGCCGCAGGCTTGACGACTGGGATCGCGAAGCGCATGCGCCGTAATCGGGGTCAGAGTGGAATTTTTGCGTGTGTTAGCTTGGCGTCAGCAAGTTTCGCGCGAAATCTAACTCTGACCCCGATTACTGCACCTGTACTTGTCTAGAGGGGATAATGGCGATTGACCCAGTCTGGAACAAAACAGGAAATTTTTCAACTGCGCTCTCTTGCGTTTCGTTCAACTTCCGACCTCGATTAAACCCGCATGAAACGGGGCGAGGGTGTCCGACCCGGCCGAGCGCGCCTCGCCCGACACCCATGCAACTGCCTGAGACAAGGACCGGGCGCGGCCCTACAATCGCCACTGCCGGAGTAGAGGCCTGCTCATGAGCCTCAATCTACTCAGCAGACGGTCCCTCATCGCTGCACTGGGCTCGGGCGGTGCGGCGGGACTTCCGCTGCCGACGCGCGCACAGCGAGAGCGATCGCATCTCATCGGATTGTTGGGGGCCACGTCGGCCGATGCCCTGGCCCCGTATTTGGCCGCGTTTCGCAGTGGTCTCGATGAAAGCGGTTACACGGAGGGCCGCAACCTCGCGATCGAGTTTCGATGGGCGGAAGGCCGCTACGAACGCCTGCACGCGTTGGCCGCCGAACTGGTTCGCGTTGGCGTCGCCGTGATCGTGGCAACGGGCGGGACGGCTTCGACACGGGCGGCCTTGGCGGCCACCAGAACGATACCCATCGTCTTCACGCTGGGCGTCGATCCGGTCGAGCAAGGCTTCGTCAGCACTCTGAGCCGGCCTGGCGGCAACTCAACCGGCGTCACGATGTTCACCGCGCATCTGCCGCCGAAGCGGCTCGAGCTGCTGCACGAGATCGTCCCGCGTGCCGCGAAAATCGCGCTGCTCGTTAACCCGGCGAATACGTCTACGCCGCTGTTTCTGCGGCGACTCGATGCGACCGCGCGCGCGCTTTTTCGCCAAACTTTCGTCGTGGCTGCCGGCACGGCGCGCGAGATCGACATCGCCTTCGACGCAATGTCCCAGCAGCGCGCAGGCGGCGCGGTCATCTCGACCGATCCGGTTTTCGATGCCGCGCGCGAGCAGATCGCGCGGCTTATCCTCCGGCACGCCATTCCCGCAATCCAAGGATGGCGCGAAGACGCCGAAGCCGGCGGCCTAATGAGCTATGGCGTGGATCTCCGCGCCAGCTATCGCCAAGCTGGCTTCTATGTTGCGCGAATCCTGAGAGGAGCCGTCCCGGGCGAGCTGCCGATACAACAATCGAACAGTGTGGAGCTGGTCATCAACCTCAAGACCGCGATGGCGCTCGGGATCGCCATTCCGCCCGCGCTGATCGCCCGCGCGGACGTCGTAATCGAGTAGCGGGCGAAAAATCTGCGAAGGATCTGGATGCAGAGCCGAAGTCCTCCGCGCGCTCCGGCGCGCGGAACCAGCGCGATTAGTCGACTCTGATCCGGATTCGCGTGACGTCCCGCCGCGCCGCGGTTCACGCGCCTGCAGCGGTGCCTTCTGAGTAATCGCGGTCAAAATCGAATTATCCTGGGTCACCTGGGCAACGTGCTAGGATCGGAGCCGATCCCGGCTCATCGGGAAGAGCTTCTGACGACCCGCCTGAGTGGCCCCATGTTTCCGACCGATCTCGCCTCTTTCCTGGAACTTCTCCGCCAGCACGGCGATGCCGCCTACAGCCTCATGTTCGCGTATGCGGCGTCGCACAGCCTTCTGCTGGCGCTGTTCGGGGGCTACGCCGCGCATTCGGGCGCGCTCAACCTCACCACCCTGATCGCGGTTTGCTGGATCGGCAGCTTTGCCGGCGACGCCTTCCGCTTCTGGATCGGGCGGCGGTTCGGAACGCGCCTTGTCGCGCGCTTCCCCCGGATAGAACGGGGGACTCGCGTCGTCACCCAGCTCGCCGAACGCCATCCGGTCCTGATGATCCTCATCCACCGCTATCCCTACGGCGTCCGCGGGCTGGCCGGATTCGCCTACGGCATGTCGCAGATGAATTGGCCGATGTTTCTCGTTCTGAATTTCGGCGCCGCGGGCCTGTGGTCGTGTGCCGTCGTCGCCGCGGGCTACGCCTTCGGCAGCGTTTCGGAGAAGCTGATGAGCGACGCATCGTCCGGCATCGGCGTCGCCATGCTGGTGGGGTTCCTCGCCCTTTCCTGGCTGCTCAGCAAGCGGTTGGCACGCATCGTCGAGCGCGGCGGTAACGCTTGAGACGCGGGCATCTTGCCGACGGGCGATGCGCGGACGCGCCGGCGCCGCTATTCTGAGCGGCCCAGACTCTTCCTTTGGAAATTCGGGGTCAGCGTCGAATTATTCCGGGTAGTCGGCGGCAGCGTTCAGTTTTCTGGCGTGGCTGCGTGCGCAGACCGGCACGCAAAGAATTCGACTCTGACAGCGATTATGCGGGCCAGCCTCGCCCGGGCTGATCCGCGGTGCCGGAGCAGACGGCGCGGCTCGCGCCGAGCGCCCGGGGCGCGGATAATTCGACCTTGACCGCTTTCGGCTGACACCCTCGCCCCAAGGCGAGAGGAATTACCGCTCCGCATCCGCCTCGGCGCCGCGGCGGGTGGGCGGCTTCTTGGCTTTCGTCGTGAAATAGCGGTCGATGCCTTTCATCAGCCCGTCGGCCAGCTTCGCGCGATAGCCGGGGTCGCGGAGCTGGTGCTCTTCCTTGGGGTTGCTGAGGTGGCCGAGCTCGATCAGCACCGAGGCCACGTCGGGCGCCTTCAGCACCGCGAACCCGGCTGAGCGCTGCGGTTTCGGCACCAACTCGACGCGGCCGTCGAGCGCGGCCACGATCGTGGCCGCGAGCCGGTGCGCATTGTGCAGCGACTGGCGCTGCGCGAGGTCGATGAGGATGCCGGCCACGCGCGTGTCGTTGCGCGAGATGTCGACGCCGGCCACCACGTCGGCGCGGTTCTCGCGCCTTGCCAGCGCCGCCGCCTCTTCGTCGGAGGCCCGGCCGGAGAGCGTATAGACGGAAAGCCCGCGGCTGGTGCGGAACGGGCTCGAATCGGCGTGCAGCGAGACGAACACGTCGGCGCCGGCGCTGCGCGCGATCTCGAAACGCTGGCGCAGCGCGATGTAGTAGTCGGCCCCGCGTGTCATCAGCACGCGATAGCGCCCGCTGGTCCAGATCTTGTCGCGCAGCTCCTTGGCGACGAGCAGCACGATGTCCTTTTCGCTCGTGCCGTTCTTTCCGGTGGCGCCGGGATCGATGCCGCCATGGCCGGGATCGATGACGACCAGCGGCGCGTCGCGGCGGGCGCGCTGGCCGGCGCGCGCTTCGTCGCCGGGCGCCGTGTAGTCGGGCAGCTTGCCGCGTTGCTCGCGCAACACGCGGTCGAACTCGTCCTTGCTGATACGCTCGAGGTCGATGACGAGGCGCCATTCCTGCGCTTTGTCTTTCGGCGGGAGCGCGAAGGTTTTCTGGATGCGTACCGGCCGGTTGAGATCGAAGACGATGCGGCGAACCTCTTTCCCGAGGCTGCCGTAGCGCCAGGCGGTGATCGGCGGACTGTCGAGGCGGGCCTCGGCACCGAGCTGCCAATCGACCGGCGGAAGATCGACGATCACGCGATAGGGCGCGCCGAGCACATAGGCGCGGAACTGCACCGCCTCGGAGAGCCCGATCGAGATGCGCGTCAGCCCCTCATGCCGGCTGATGCGGACCTCGTTGACGCTGGGCTCGGCGCGCGCGGCGGAGCCGCAGACGATCAGCCCGGCGAGGCCGAGCCCCGTCGCGAAAAGCCTGAAACGATCGAGACGGCGCCCCCGCCCCTCTTCAATCATCGTGAGAATTCCCGCGTCCCGGCCATTGATTCTATTATAGTTTATCTCATACTAGGCTTACGGTCCAACGCTTCCGCGCGTGCCCGGCTGGCGCGCATCATAGGCCGCCCGCCGGCCGCCATCCACCGCACGGCCTAGGGGCGAGGAATTGATTTACGAACGCCCTGCGAACAGCTATCTTCCAATCCAGCCGCGGACTGCCTTGGCCCGGTCGACGGGCAAGGCGGCGAGCGATGCCTCGGCCGGGCTTGCCGGACCCAATCTTGGGACCCTGGCGCCAGCCGGAGCGGAGCGCGCTGCGCCGCGGCTGCCCATCACAACTTGCGAAGCCGTCGCCACGGGATTCACTTCACACCGGCGCCGCGCGCTAGTTTCGGGGTAATCGGTGCCTGTATCGAACGCCCCGCTGCTGCCAGTGCGCAACGCCTTCGGCCCACCCCTTGGGCCAGCGCGATGCTTGAGCCCCGCATCTTGCGGTGCCAGAGCGCCGAACATTACCCCCGAGCCGCCGGCTTCGCTCTAACAGCGATGGCGCCGCGCGCATTGCGCCCGGCCCGCCGCAGAGAGAGAGCGAATGGCTAAGCGTATGTTGATCGACTCCACCCATCCGGAAGAAACCCGGGTGGCCGTGATCAGCGGTAACCGCCTCGAAGAATTCGATTTCGAAAGCGCGCGCAAGAAACAGATCAAAGGCAACGTCTATCTCGCCAAGGTCACGCGCGTCGAACCGTCCCTCCAGGCCTGCTTCGTCGAATACGGCGGGAACCGCCACGGGTTTCTCGCCTTCAACGAAATCCACCCCGACTACTACCGCATCCCCGTCGCCGACCGCGAAGCGCTGAACCGCATGGTCGCCGAGGCGATGGCGGCGCAGGAAGAAGACGAGGAGGAGCAGCCCCAGGAGCGCCGCCCGCGCTGGCGCCGGCGCGGCCGCCGCCGCGGCGGACGCGGGGGCGAATCCGACGAGCAGCAGGCATCGGGCAACGGCGAGCAGCCGTCCGGCGAGCCGCCGGTCGAAGGCGATTCCGGCGCGCCCGACCTTCCCCCCGCGTTCGACGACGGGCCGCGCGAAGATACGTCCGCCCTCGACATGGAGCGGCCGGACCGCGTGGCCAGCGAGCCCGTCGACCTGCCGGGCGACCGCGAGGAGCACACCGGCGAGCCCGGCACCCCGCCGCCCGCCGAATTCGGCGACGACGTGACCGAAGTGACCGCCGGACCCGATGCGCCCGACGCCGCAGAGCGCCCGTTTCCCGAAGCGTTGGGCACCGCGGATACGCGTGCCGACGAATCCCCCGCCGCGGCCGAAGCCGCTCCGTTCGGCGACGGCGAGAATGGCGACGCCGAGCACGGCACTCCGGCCGGCGACATTCCCGAAGGCAACGGCCAGGAACGTGGCGAACGCGCCGCCGAGGAGTCGGTCGAGACCGTCGGCGGCGACGAGGTTGACGACATCCGCCGCCGCCACCGCATCTGGCAGCGCCGCTACAAGATCCAGGAAGTCATCCGGAAGCGGCAGATCCTGCTCGTGCAGGTCGCCAAGGAAGAGCGCGGCAATAAGGGCGCGGCGCTCACCACCTACATCTCGCTCGCCGGCCGCTATTGCGTGCTGATGCCGAACACGCCGCGCGGCGGCGGCATCTCGCGCAAGATCACGAGCCAGCAAGACCGCCGGCGCCTCAAGGAAATCGTCGGCGAGCTCGAAGTGCCCGACGGCATGGCGGTGATCGTGCGCACCGCCGGCATGGAGCGCAGCAAGCCCGAGCTGCGCCGCGATCTCGACTTCCTGCTCAAGACCTGGGACGGCATCCGCGAGAAGGCGCTCGATTCCACGGCGCCGGCGCTGATCTACGAAGAGGCCAACCTCATCAAGCGCGCGGTGCGCGATCTCTACACCAGCGAGGTGGACGAGATCGTCGTCGACGGCGCCGAGGGATTCGAGGCGGCGCGGAGCTTCATGAAGCTCCTGATGCCGAACCACGTGAAGAAGGTCGTCGACTATCCCGACAAGCATGTTCCGCTGTTCCACCGCTATCAGGTGGAAAGCCAGATCGACAGCATGCACAGCCCCTCGGTGCAATTGCGCTCGGGCGGCTACATCGTGCTGAACCCGACCGAGGCCCTCGTCGCGATCGACGTGAACTCCGGCCGCTCGACGCGCGAGCGCAACATCGAGGAGACGGCGACGCGCACCAACCTCGAGGCGGCCGACGAAGTGGCCCGCCAGCTCCGCCTGCGCGATCTCGCCGGCCTCATCGTCATCGACTTCATCGACATGGAGGAAGGCCGCAACCGCCACGCGGTCGAGCGGCGCCTCAAGGAAGCGCTGCGCCACGACCGCGCGCGCATCCAGGTGGGCCGCATCAGCCCGTTCGGCCTGCTCGAGATGTCGCGCCAGCGCCTTCGTCCGAGCCTCGTCGAGGCGAGCATGATGCAGTGCCCGCACTGCATCGGCGCGGGCTACGTGCGCTCGACCGAATCGATGGCACTCAGCGTGCTGCGCGCCGTGGAGGAAGAAGGCCTCCGCCAGCGCAGCGCCGAGGTGACGGTGGCGGTGCCGAAGGAAGTGGCGCTCTACATCTTCAACAACAAGCGCGCGGCGCTGGGCGAGATCGAGGCGCGGCACGATTTCCGCGTCGTGTTCCAGCCCGACGAGACGATGGGGCTCTCCACCTTTCGCATCGGGCGCGGCGCGCCGAAGACGGCCGAAACCCGGCCGGAGCGCGCGCCGCACGCGCCCGAGCCGGCCGAAGGCCGCGGCGAAGGCCGCGACGAGGGCCGCGACGAGGGCCCGCAGGCCGATCATCGCATCGAGCGCCTGAGCGACGAGCCGGATGTGCCCGGAGGGCTCGACGTCTCGTCGCAAGGTTCGGCGATGGCCGGCGGCGAAGCCGAGCCGGCGCCTGCCGAGGATGCGGACGCCGAAGCGGGCCCGGCCGAGGGCGAGCGCGCCCAAGGCGGCGAGCGCGCCGACGGCGGCGACCGCGAAGGCGCCGCGCGCGGCGCGGACGGCGAGCGGCGCGGCCGCCGCCGCGGCCGCCGCGGCGGACGCCGCCGGCGCCGACGGCCGCGCGACGGAGAAGGCGCGCCCGGCGAGGAATTCACGCCGCCGCGCGAATCGACCTTGGGGCCGTTCGGCGAAGAGCAGGCCGCGCCCGCCGAGGGCGCGCCGGCCTACGCGGCCGACGCCCCGGCGCGCGAGCCCGAGCGTGAGGCCGATAGCGGCCGCTACGAGCCCGAACGTTCGTCCGAACCGCCCGCGGTTTCCGCGGCGCCGGAGCCGCGTGAGGAGCCGGTGCACGAGCGGCGCGCCGCCGAGGAGCGTACGCACGAGCCGCCGCCCGCCGAGGAACGCGCAACGATTGTGGCCGAGGCGCCCACGCCGCCGCCCGAACCGCCCGCCCCCGCCGCGCCACCGTCTCCGCCGCGGCGCGGCTGGTGGAATCTCCGCCGCAGTTGACGCAGCGCGCGATGGCGCCGAAGCGACCAGCGACCATCCGCGCCGGCATCGCCGCCGCCACGGACCGGCCGCTGGCGCTGCTGGCGGAAAGCCTGCCCAAGGTCGCGGGCCCGGAGCCGTTCGATCCGATCCACGACGCGCGCGTGGCGCTGCGCCGGCTCGCGGCGCTGCTGCGCGCCTTCGCGCCCTATCTGCCGGCCGCGCGCGTCGCGCATCTGAAGCGCGAGATCCGCTGGCTGCGCCGCGAGCTCGGCCCCGCGCGCGACCTCGACGTGTTCATCCACGAGACGATGCCGGAGCTGCACCGCCTGTTCCGGCACGAGGCCGGCCTCGCGGCGCTGCTCGAGACCGCCATAGCCAAGCGCCGGCGCGTCGCCGCGAAGCTCGCCAAGACCGCGGCGAACCCGCGCGTGAAGCGCCTGCATGCGGCGCTGAACGCGGCGTTCGATGCCAAGGGCGCCGCGCCGCGCCGCGCGCGCAAGGGCAATGATTCGCTGCTGCCCGGAACGAGCGACGCGCGGTTCGATGCGTTCGTGCTCGCGACGCTTCGGCACCGCTGGAAGAAGATCCGCAAGATCCGCCGCCTCGTGAAGCTGCCCAAGGCGCTGCTGCACGAGCTGCGCATCCGCCTGCGCAACTTCCGCTATCTCTGCGACGGCTTCGCGCCCGCCCTGCCCGAGCGCCGCTACGCGATGTTCCGCCGCGCGATGACGGCGCTGCAGGATCATCTGGGCGCGCTCAACGACGCCTCGGTGGCGCCGCAGCTCGCGGCCGCGCTGGCGCGCGAAGCGGTGGGCACCCACGATCGCGCCGCGGTGGCGCGCTCCTCCGGTCTCTTCGCCGGCTGGGGCGCCGCGCGCCGCCAGGTGTTCCACGCCACGCTCGACGAACCCTGGCACCGCATGGTCAAGCGCGGCGACCGCATGTTCGCGGCGATGAAGGGGTAGCTCCCGCCGGCCGCGGCGTGCGACTTTGCCGCGAGGCCTTGCGCTAGATCATGGCATGACCAGCCGATTGCGATGCGAATGCGGCAACGGATCGCGCATCGAAAAGGAGCTGAAGCCGTGGGACACTATCATGCCGTCGTCTGGCTGGATCATCGCCTGGCGCATGTGCTGCACCTCGCACGCGACCACGTCGCGGAGGCGCTTCACGTCCATGCCAAGGGATCGGGCCACCTCCTCGAGCATGCCAAGCACATCCATCACAAGGCCGGCACGCGCTCCGGCAATCATGCGCCCGACAATCCGATCTATTTCAACGACGTGATCGCGGCGCTCGGCGACGCGCACGATTGGCTGATCGTCGGCCCCGGCACGGCCAAGCAGGATTTCATGCGCCACCTGAAGGAGCATCGTCCCGAGCTGATCGAGCGTGTCGTCGGGGTCGAAAGCGCGGATCATCCGACCGACAATCAGATCGCGGCCCACGCGCGCCGGTATTTCCTCGGCTCCGATCGCCTGCGCCCGGCGCTGGGCGCATGACGGCAGTGGCCTAGCGCTTCCACTTCTCCAGCCGCCGCGCCGCCTCTTCCATGTCGGCCTCCGAGCCGGCGAACGAGATGCGCAGGGTCGTACTGCCGCGGCCGGTGTCGAAATCCACGCCCGGGGTCGTCGCGACGCCGGTTTCGTCGAGCATGCGGCGGCAGAACTCCTGGCTGTCGTTCGTGAGGTGGCCGATCTCGGCGTAGATGTAGAAGGCGCCGTCGGACGGTGCGAGCCGGTCGAAGCCGGCCTTGGGCAGATGCGCGAGCAGGTGCGCGCGGTTGCGGCCGTAGCGCGCGACGTTGCCCTCGAGCTCGTCGCGGCAATCGAACGCGGCGAGCGCCGCGTGCTGCGAGATCGCCGGCGCGGAGATGAAGAAGTTCTGCGCGAGGCACTCGATGGGACGCAGCAGATCCTCGGGCACCACCATCCAGCCGAGCCGCCAGCCGGTCATCGAGAAGTATTTCGAGAAGCTGTTGATGACGATGGCGCCCGCGTCGAGCGCCGCCGCCGTCGCCTGCCGCACATTGCCGTAGGTGATGCCGTGGTAGATCTCGTCCGAGACGAGGCGGATGCCGCGCGCGCGGCAATAGCGCGCGAGCGCCGCCAGCTCCTCGGGCGAAAGCATCGTGCCGGTGGGGTTGGAGGGGCTGGCGACGATGAGGCCGTCGAGCCTGCCGCCATGCTTCTCGAGCAGTTCGACCGTCGGCTGATAGCGCGTCGCCGCGCTGCCCAGCAGCGACACGCATTCGATGTCGAGCGCGCGCAGGATGTTCTTGTAGCAAGGATAGCCGGGCTCGACGATGGCGACGCGGTCGCCGGCGTCGAATGCCGCCGTGAACGCGAGCAGGAACGCGCCCGACGAGCCGGTGGTGACGACGATGCGCTCGGGCGGAACCTCGACGCCGTACCACGCGCGGTAATGCGCCGCGATCGCGCGGCGCAGCGGCGGAATACCGAACGCGTCGGTGTAGCCGAGCTTGTCGGAGCGCAGCGCGCGCTCGGCGGCGGCGAGAACGCCCGCCGGCGCCGGAGTCGAAGGCTGCCCCACCTCGAGATGAATCACGTCTCCGCGAGCGATTTCGCGCGCGTTGGCAGCCCGCATCACATCCATTACGATGAACGGAGGAATGCTGCCGCGCTTCGATTGCTTCAACGCCACGCCGATCCTTTCCGCGGCTCCGGCTCGCCGGATGGCGCCCCGGAGATGCCGCATTTCGCACGCGATAATGTCTTGGGAATTTCGCCGGCCCAAGGGGCCAATCGGGAGCGAGCCATCGCGATTATGAAACGCCGATTCGCCTTCTTTCTCGCGCCGGCTTTGGCCGCCGCAACGTTAGCAGCAACGGCCACGGCCCAGAACCGCGGCAGCGGTCTCGCGCTGATCCGCGACGCCGAGATCGAACATACCATCCGCGCCTATTCGTCGCCAATCTTCCAGGCTGCGGGCCTGTCGTCGGCGAAGATCCAGGTGCATCTCGTCAACGACAGCCGCTTGAACGCCTTCGTCGCCGGCGGCCGGCACATGTTCGTCAACACCGGCCTGCTGATGCGCGCGGAGCACGCCGGCCAGGTGATCGGCGTGATCGCGCACGAAACCGGCCACATC
>CAYZSG010000049.1:0-27021 GCA_964481045.1 uncultured Candidatus Odyssella sp.
GCGACACGACCGGCCTCTATCACGGCACGCAGCAGATCAACCAGGGCCAGATGGACCGCTGGAACATCGTGGTCACGCTGAACTACCTGGCGCACGACGAGGAAGTGAAGATCGTGCTGGCGAAGGTGCCGTCGTTCGACACCGAGGACGGACGGCGCCTGATCAGCGCGATGGTGGCGGTGGCCGATCTCACGCGCGCCGGATTCATGGCCGGCGACATCTCCACCGTCATGTCGCCGCGCACGGTGATGACCTGGGCGGAGAACGCCAAGATCTTCAACAACGACGTGGCGTTCGCGTTCCGCGCGACGTTCTTGAACAAGTGCGACGAGGTCGAGCGGCCGGTGATCGCCGAATATTATCAGCGCTGCCTCGGCACCGAGCTGTTCGAGAGCGCGCCGAAGCAGAAGCGCAACTAGCGCCCCAGGCCCGCCTTGGCGAAGCCCGAGCCGCCGATCGAGACGTTCCGCCAGCTCACCGGCGCCGCGACGCGCGCGATCGCGCGCCGCCCGGGCCTCACGATCGCGTTCTCGCCGGAGCCCGCGGGCGTTCATGGCGGCGAGGTGCGCCTGCCGGTGCCCTCGCGCGACCTGCCGGCGCGCGAAGTGGCGGCGCTGCGCGGCATCGCCGATTCGCTGGCGCTCAATATGCGCCACCACGACACGAAGATGCACCGGAAGCGCCTGCCCGCCGGCACGGTGGCGCGCGCGGTGTTCGACGCCGTGGAGCGCGCCCGCTGCGATGCGCTCGGCGCCAAGCGCATGGCCGGCTGCCGGCTCAACATGGCGGCCGCGCTCGAGCGCCTCGCGCGCGACGAAGGCTACGATCAGGTGACCGAGCGCGACGACACGCTGCTCGCCGAGGTCGTCTCGCTGCTCGCGCGCGAGGCGTTCACCGGCGACACGCCGCCGCCCGCCGCGCGCCGCATGGTGGACGCGTTCCGCCCGTGGTTCGACTCCACCGTGATGCGCGACCTGCAAGGGCTCTCGAAGCTCGTCGAAGATCAGGAATCGTTCGGCCGCCTCGTGCGCCAGCTCATCAAGGACCTGCACATCGAGGACCCCGAAGAGCAGAACGCCGGCGAGGACGAGCAGCAGGAAGAATCCGAGGACGACCAGCAGGGCCAGGGCCAGGGCGACAGCGAGGACGGCGAGGACCAGTCGAGCTCCGCCGACGCCGCCTCGATGGAATCGATGGAGGCCGACGCCGGCGAGGACGCCGAAGGCGAGATGGAAGGCGCCGACGCCGAGATGCTCGCCGAACAGGGCGAGGACGAGCCGGCCGGACCCTCGCGCCAGCCGCGCCCCGACTGGCACGGCAAGAACCGCGACGACAAGGACGCCTACAAGGTGTTCTCGAAGGAGTTCGACGAAGAGATCGAGGCGCCCGATCTCTGCGATGCCGACGAGCTCACGCGCCTGCGCCAGAATCTCGACCAGCAGCTTTCGCATCTGCAGGGCGTGATCGCGCGGCTCGCCAACCGCCTGCAGCGGCGCCTGCTCGCGAAGCAGAACCGCTCGTGGGATTTCGACCTCGAGGAGGGCCTGCTCGACACCGCGCGGCTCGACCGCGTCGTCGTCAACCCGATGGACCCGCTCTCGTTCAAGCAGGAGAAGGACACCGAGTTCCGCGACACGGTGGTCTCGCTGCTGATCGACAATTCCGGCTCGATGCGCGGGCGGCCGATCTCCGTCGCCGCGATGAGCGCCGACATCCTCGCGCGCACGCTCGAGCGCTGCGCGGTGAAGGTGGAGATCCTGGGCTTCACGACGCGCGCGTGGAAGGGCGGCCAGGCGCGCGAGAAATGGCTGGCCGCGGGAAAGCCCGCCAATCCGGGCCGGCTCAACGACCTGCGCCACATCGTCTACAAGGCCGCCGATACGCCGTGGCGCCGCGCGCGCAAGAATTTGGGCCTCATGCTGCGCGAGGGAATCCTCAAGGAGAACATCGACGGCGAGGCGCTGCTCTGGGCCGCCAACCGCCTGATCGCGCGCACCGAGCAGCGGCGCATCCTGATGGTGATCTCCGACGGCGCGCCGGTGGACGACTCCACGCTCTCGGTCAATCCCGGCAACTATCTCGAGAAGCATCTGCGCGACGCGATCGACTATGTCGAGAACAACAGCGGCATCGAGCTGCTGGCGATCGGCATCGGCCACGACGTGACGCGCTACTACCGCCGCGCGGTCACCATCGTCGACGCCGAGCAGCTCGGCGGCACGATGATGGAGAAGCTCGCCGAGCTCTTCGACGAGCAGGATTCGGGCCCGCGCGCCAACGCGGCGCGGAGACGCGCGCTCGTCAACTGACACGCGCCCGCGACCGGCGCGCTCCTGAAAATTTATTGCATTTGGTTACTGGCGAAATCACCATTTTCCATAACTATTCCCACCTTTAGGGATGGGATGGAAAAGAATTACAGAATCTAGTTGTGACGCAAATATCGCTTAAACTCTCGCCAATTGCACTCCCGGAATCGACGAATTAACTTTCGAATAACTACTTGCGGATGCGACGGGGACAGCCATGCAGTTCGGCGAGAGTTTCGGGGAGGGGTGCCGCTTCTGCGGCTCGACGAAGATCATCGTGTCGCCGCCGAGTTCGGCCGGCAATTGCGCGTTGTGCTCCGCAGAAGCGAAAGCCTGGGTGGACCGCCAGGCGCTGTTGGCCGAACATCAAGCGGCGATGGCGCGTGTCCTGATCGACGGTGCCGCCGAAAAGCGGCGCGCGGCCGAGCGTATGCGGCGCTGGTCCGACAGACGCGCAAGCGTGGCCGATGCCTGCAGCGCGCTGCTGCGCGGGACGGCCGCGGCGCTCGTCGGGGCGGTATCCCGGTCCGCCGGCATGCGACACGGCCGTGCCGCGGCCCGCCATTGAGGGCACAACGCCCGACGCGCGAGCCGACCACTTCACCCCGCGCGCAACGTGGAGAACCCGGCAAGCACATTCGTAGTGAAGCGCATCACAGACGCGCCCGGGCGAGCTTCCTAGATTGAGACGGTGCCGGGCGCTGTGGCCGTAGAGCAACCCCGCGCCGAGAATACGGGGCGGGCGCGGGAACCGGGCACGGAAGGCGCCCGTATGAGCTTTCGGTTGCCATTCGCTCTCAACGGTTCGGCGAAGGAGGGAAACATGCGCTTCGCAGAGTCCCACGACGAAGCCTGCCGCTATTGCGGATCCACGCAGTTCGTCATCTGGCCGCCGAGCTCGGCCGGCCAATGCGCCGGCTGCTCGGAAGAGGTGCGCGCCTACGAAGCGCGGCTCGACCGGCTGGCCGAGCGCAAGCTCGCGCTGGCGCGCGCCGCCTTTTCCGCCGCCGAGGCGGAGAGGCGCGCGGCCGAGCGGCTGCGCCTGCGCGCCGAGCGCCGCGCGGCGCTCATCAAGGCCGGGCGCGCGCGCGTCCGCCGCCTGCACGCCGCGCTGCTGAAGGCGCTGCCCGGCCGCACGCGCACCGCCCACAACTATTGATGGCGTCGCGCGGCTACTCGACGATCTCGTCGGCCCGGACCAGAATTTCGGGTGCGAATGCGAGGCCGAGCGCCTTTGCGGTCTTGAGATTCACCGCGAGCTCGAATTTCGTCGGCTGTTGAATCGGGAGCGCGCCCGGCTTCGCGCCGCGCGCGATCCGATCGACATAGGCCGCGGCCAGTTCCCACATGCCCGGGACGCTGACGCCGTACGACATGAGCCCGCCGGCAGTCACGAATTCGCGCGCAACGAAGCTCGAGATCATCCGCCGCTTCAGCGCGAATTCGGCAAGGCGCGCGCGCTCGAGAAAGAAGAAAGGCGAGCCCAGGACGAAAAGCGCGGGGCGGCGCGCGGAATTCGTGCCGATCGCCGCGTTGTCGAAATCGTAGGGCGGCTTGTCGAACTTGATCCCTTGGTGCCGAAGACCGAGCGCCGATGCCGCGGATTCGGCCGCGGCCCGCTGATCGCCCGACTGCCCGTCCCAGAAGACGATCGCCGCGTCCACGTCCGGGACGGCGTCTTTCAACAGCTGAAGGCGCTTTTCGGTCAGCTCCACCCGCTGAAAATGGATGCCGGTGACGTTCCCGCCCGGGCGCCCGAGATCGGCGACCAATCCGAGCGCGACTGGATCGTAGTCGATCGCGATCATGATGATCGGGATGTCCCGCGTCGCCGCCAGCGCCGATCTCAGGCTGAGCTCTGGCCCGGTCGCGATGACGATGTCGGGCTTGCGCCCGACGACCGCGCGGTAGCCTTGCTCCCAAGCCTCGGGGCCCGAGATCTGCAGATGATCGAAGATGAAGTTCCGGCCCTCGACATAGCCAAGCTCGGCCATGCGGCGCTGGAAGGCCACCCATTGCGGTGCCGAGCGCGGCTGCGCGTTCGCGGCGGCGACCCGCAGCATTCCTGGCGTGCTTTGCGCCAGTACTGAACCCGGCATCATCGTGACGCCGCCAACGATCGCGAGCGCTGTCCGGCGTCTCATTGCCGGCCCTCGTGGCACCGTCACGCCGCCCGTCCGCGCGCGGACGGCGCCTTCTTGTCGCGCTGGCCCATGAAGGCGCGCGCCTCGGCGATCAGCCATTCGCGGAACGCGACCACGGCCGGGCGCCGCGCTTTTTCAGGCAGGCTGACGATGTAGTAGTCGTAGCGCGCGCGCAGCATCGGCTCGCTCATCAGCGGCACGAGCCGCGACGTGACGAGATCGTCGTGCACGAGGCTGTAGCGCGCGAGCGCCACGCCCTGCCCCTGCGCCGCCGCCTGCAGCATGAGATCCGCCTGGCTGAAGCGGAGGCCCGTCGGCCGCGGCGGGTTGGCGATGCCGGCATGCTCGAACCAGCTTCGCCAGTCGGTGCCGCTCGCATCGCGATCCACCGTGCTGTCGTAGATGAGCGGAAGCTGCGCGACCGCCCCCGCATCCAGCGTTTCCGGCGCCGCCTTGTGCGCGGCCAGCAGCGCCGGCTGCGCCACCGGCAGAACGAAATCGTCCATGACGAAATCGACGTGGTGGCCGGGGTAGCGCCCGGTGCCGAACCGCACCGCGAGGTCGGCTTCGCTGGTGGTGAGGTCGATAAGGCGACCCTCCGCGTTCACCTGCACCTCGATGTCGGGATGCTGCGCGTGAAAGCGCATCATGCGCGGCATCAGCCAGCGCGCCGCGAACGAGGGCAGCACGCTGATGACCAGCGTGCGCGCCGCCTCGATCTCCTCGAGGCCGGCGAAGGCACCCGTAATCTCGGCCATCGCCCGGCCCATCGCGGCGGCAATGGCGCGGCCGCGCGGTGTCAGCTCGATCTGGCGGCCGTGGCGCAGGAACAGCGGGAAGCCCAGCTCGGCCTCGAGCGCGCCGATGCGCTGCGAGAGCGCGCTCTGCGTGACATGCAACTCATTGGCCGCTTTGGTAAAATTCAGGTGCCGCGCGGCGGATTCGAAGGCGCGCAGCGTGTCGAGCGAGGGCAGCCGGCGCATTAGAAAAATCCATTAGCGGAGCTAATGATAGCGCTTAGCAAATCCCGATTGTGCGGCGCAATGGCCTGCGGCATATCGTTCGCACACAAACGAACACCAAGCGTGTCGGGCGGGAAGCTTCCGGCGCGTCTTAGAGTGCAAGGACACCGGAGTTTCCCCGTGAGGATCGTGCGGCCGCGTGCCGCGCGAAGGAGAGACGCCTGCATGACGAAACCGAACAAACCGAGCTGGCGACGACTTTGATTCGCCGCGCATGACGCGCGCGGCATCCGCAGCCGCCAGACGCGCCATCGTTCCAGACCGACCCACATAACCCGAAAACCCGACCGGCGCCACACGCTCGTGCGCGCCGGCACCATCGGCATCCCTGCCGCGCCGGCCTCGCCGGGCGCGCGCGATGCCGCACGGAGACGACCATGTACACGTTCGTGAATGCCGTTTCGCGCGAGAGAAACCCGGTGCAGGTGGGCGACAGCTACGGCGACGCCTGCCGCCATTGCGGCTCGACGCTGATCATCATCGCGCCGCCGAGCTCGTCCGGGCGCTGCGCCGTCTGCTCGCCCGAGGCGCATGCCTGGGTCGAGCGACTTAAGGACTCGGCGCGACGACGCACGGCGACCCTCCGCGCCGCCTGAACCCAACATCGCGCTGCGCCGCATCGGCGCGCGCCAAGATCGAGTGAAGACCATGTACTCCTATTCGAAGGACCCCACCCGGAGCGCGGCGCTGGCCGCGGCTTCCACCTACGCCCAGGCCAGATCGGCGTTCGCCGCCGGCGCCGCCTGGATCGCCCAATCCTGGCTCGGCCGCGCCGTCCTCTCGCTCCTGCGCGAGCGCGCGGAGCGGCTCGCAATCGAGGAACTCCGGAGCTGGGACGACCACATGCTGCGCGACATCGGCCTCGAGCGGATGCACATCGAGCCCGCGGTGCGCGGCATTTACCGGCCGCTGCCGCTGGACCCCGATGTCCCGCGCCCGTCGCCTCACCCTTACGTCTAGGAGGGGGCGATGACGCGGGATCCTTACATCGACTTCGCCTCGCCGGGCCGCATGCATCTCTCGCTGCGGACTTTGGCCGCGAACGACAACGTGCCGACGTCGGCGATGTCGCCGCCGCGCCACGCCGATGGCGCCGTCAGCACGCGCTGGCCGCTGATCAACCGGCTCGACATGCGCGCCGGCGACGCCGGCGCGCTGGCGGCCAACGAGTTCGCGCCGCGCCCGGCGCGCAAGATCCGGGCGTGGCTCTGAGGACGCGACCATGATCGAGACGACGCACAACGCCTTCGCCGACGCCGCGGCTGCACTCCCCGCCCCGAGCACCGCGGCCGGCGCAGCGGAGGAGACGGGCTTGCCCTAGCCCGCCTCGTTCGCGCGAGACGCCCGAGTCCTCCTCCCTCCCCAGGGCGTTTCGCGAACCAGAGGGCTGGGTCCGGTGGCGGTTCCTCCTGTCGCCGCCGCCGGATCCAGTCTCTCGCCCTCGGGCACGAATTCCGGCGAAGCCTCGCTTCGCCACCAGCCTCACCGTTTGGTGGGGAGACATACGCCGGCCTGGATGCGCTCCCCGCCCCGAGCATCCGCCGCCGGCGCATCGGCCGATCGGGACATGCCCGTGTCCCCGCCGGCCGTCGTGAGGCGCCCCTCCTCCTGTCAGGGCGCTTCGCGGCCTAGCGGGCCGGGTCCGGCGCGGCTCCTCCTGTCACCGCGCCGGACCCGGACGCTCAGCCAACGCGACGAACTTGCGGGCGAAGCTTCGCTTCGCCAGAAGCTGGGCCACTTGGCGGAGCGTCGCCCAACGTCAACAGCGCCGCGCGCATGACGGCGAGCGCGGGATCGGCGGGCTTGTCGCGCCGCTGCACGAGGCCGATCGAATAGCGCGCCGGCGGCGCCAGCGGGCGGATCAGCACCTCGCCGCGTTTGGCCTCGAAGCCCAACGCATCCATCGGCAGGACCGAGGCGCCGACGCCGGCGGCCACCAATGTCTTGATCGCGTGGATGTCGCCCACCTCCATCGCCGGGCGCGGGGCGTTCGCGTCGGCGGCGAACCAGTCGCGCACGATGCGGCCCATGCGCGAACCCGGCGCATCGAGGATCAGCGGCCAGCGCCGGAAATCCGCGGGCTTGAGGCGCGCCGGCACCTTCGCGCGCGGGGGCAGCACGGCCATCATGCGGTCGTGGCGCAGCACGGTGACCTCGAGATGCGGATCCGTGACCGGCAGCGCCACGATGCCGAGATCGATTTCGTTGCGCAGCAGCTGCTCCACTTTCTGCGCGCTCGAGCCGAGCGAGATGCCGATCTCGAGATCGGGGTGCTCGCGGCGCAGCCGCTTCAGGATCGGCGGCAGCAGATAGTTGAGGATCACGAAGCTCGTGCCGACGCGCACGCGGCCGAGCCAGCCCTCGCGGTGGCGGCGCATCGTGACGACCGCGCGCTCGGCCTCGGCCGCGATGCGCGCCCCGTGCTCGATCAACGCGCGCCCGGCCTCGGTGGCGAAGGCGCGCTTGCCCATGCGCTCGACGAGCCTGACGCCGACGCGGCCCTCGAGCTCGCGGATCTGGAGGCTCACGGCCGGCTGCGAGAGATTGAGCTTGCGCGCGGCCGACGAGAAGCTGCCGAGCCGCACCACCTCGTCGAGCGCTTTCAGCTGATCGAGGTTGAAGCTGCGCATCTCAAAGCGATCCTTATGGTTTCAATAACATCAATAAAATTGCCTGATCGACGGGGCGCGCGCAAGATGGCCGTGCCCGCTGAAAGGAGCGTCCCATGCTGCTCTCGCTGTTCGGCGGCGGCTTCGGCCCCGGCGCCGGCTCCGCCCATCGCCTTCGCCGCCTTGGTTTCCGCGCCGAGCGCGCGTTGGCCCGTTTCGGGCTTCGCTGCGACCGCGCGCTGCGCGCCTGGGGCGCGCGCCGCCTCGCGCGCGAGATGCAGACCTGGCCCGACGAGCGCCTCAGCGACATCGGGCTCACGCGCGCGGAGATCGCGAGCGCGATCGAGGGCGTCCGCCACCCGTTCCATTGGGTGCCCGACCACGATGCCGCGAAGCTCGACCCGTCGCGCTTCGGGCACTGAGCGCAGGGCCGCCCCGCGCGCCGCCCGTCTTGCCAAGGCACGGCGCCGCTTGTAACCCCGCCCGGACCTGAGAGGCGGGAGTGCGGCGATGGATCTGGGGCTCGGCGGCAAGCGCGTGTTGATCACCGGCGGCTCGCGCGGCATCGGCTTTGCCTGCGCGCGTGCGTTCCTGGCCGAGGGCGCCGACGTGACGATCGCCGCGCGCGACGCGGCGCGGCTTGCCGCGGCCAGGGCCGAGCTGGCGGCGCGTGCGCAGGGGCCGATCGAGACGATCGCCATCGACATGGCCGCGCCGGGCGCCGCCGCCAGGCTCGCCGCCGCGGCGGGCGAGATCGACATCCTCGTCAACAATGCGGGCGCCATCCCCGGCGGCGACATCCTCGCGATCGACGAGGCCAAGTGGCGCGCGGCGTGGGACCTGAAGGTGTTCGGCTACGTGAATCTCGCGCGCGAGGCTTTCGCCCGCATGCGCGAAAAGAAGCGCGGCGTGATCGTGAACGTGATCGGGCTCGGCGGCGAGCGGCACAATTTCAACTACGTGGCGGGTGCCGCCGGCAATGCCAGCCTGATGTCGTTCACGCACGCGATGGGCGCGCATAGCACCGATCACGGCATCCGCGTCGTCGGCGTCAACCCCGGCCTCGTGGCCACCGAGCGCATGGAATTCCTGATGCGCATCCGCGCCAAGAACGAGCTCGGCGACGCCGAGCGCTGGAAGGAGCTGGTGGGCAAGCTCGACCTGCCGTTCGGCCGCCCGGCCACGGCCGACGAGGTGGCCAGCGTCGTCGTGTTCCTCGCCTCGGATCGCGCCGGCTACGTCAGCGGCGACGTCGTGCGCGTGGACGGTGGCGCTCTCCATCGCGGCAAATAGACGGAGCCATGGGCGCCGTTTTCGTGCCGCATTGGCGGGGCTATAACGCCGGGCCGCAATAAGAAAACCGGAGAGAAGGAGACGCACGGGATGAGCTTCAGGGCACTGCTGCTGGAGGAGAAGGAAGGCAAGGTCACGGGTGCCGTGACTTCGCTCGACGAAGCGAAGCTGCCGGCCGGCGACGTGACGGTGGCCATCGACTACACGACGCTCAATTACAAGGACGGGCTCATCCTCGCCAACAAGGCGCGGCTCGTGCGCCAGTATCCGCACGTTCCCGGAATTGACTTTGCCGGCACGGTGGCCGAATCGGGCAATCCGGCCTTCAAGCCGGGCGACCAGGTGGTGCTGAACGGCTGGGGCGTGGGCGAGCGCCATTGGGGCGGCATGGCCGAGAAGGCGCGCGTCAAGGGCGACTGGCTCGTGAAGCTGCCCACCGCGATTTCCACCAAGCGCGCGATGGCGATCGGCACCGCCGGCTATACGGCGATGCTGTGCGTGATGGCGCTCGAGGATCACGGGCTGAAGCGCGATGCGCCGGTGCTCGTGACGGGCGCCGCCGGCGGCGTCGGCAGCGTCGCCATCGCGATCCTGGCCAAGCTCGGCTACGGCGTGACCGCGATGACCGGCCGCGCCGACCAGGCCGACTACCTGAAATCGCTCGGCGCCACGGCGGTCATCGACCGCGCCGAATTCGCGAACGGACCCGCGAAGCCGATGGACTCGACGCGCTGGGCCGGCGCGGTGGACACTGTGGGCGGCAAGGTGCTCGCGGCCGTGCTGACCCAGATGGCCTATGGCGCCTCGGTGGCCGCCTGCGGCAACGCCGGCGGCGTCGAACTCGGCACGACGGTGCTGCCGTTCATCCTGCGCGGCGTGAACCTGCTCGGCGTCGACTCGGTGATGTGCCCCGGCCCGCAGCGGAAGGAAGCCTGGGCCCGCCTCGCGCGCGACCTGCCGCTCGACAAGCTCGACGCGATGACCAGCACCGCGAAGCTCGGCGATGCGCCGGCGCTGGCCGAGAAGATCCTGAAAGGCCAGGTGCGCGGACGGACCGTGATCGACGTGAAGGGGTGATTGCGCTTCGCCTCGCGCCATGTGCGGCCGCTATTCCATCACCGATCCCGACGAGGCGATCCGGAGCCTGTTCGGCTACAACGGGCCGCCGATGGATTTCGCGCCGCGCTACAACGTAGCGCCGACGCATAGCGTGCCGGTGGTGCGCCTCAACCACGAGGGCAAGCGCGCGATCGTGGCGATGCGCTGGGGCCTCATTCCCTCCTGGGCCAAGGAGGCGAAGATCGGCTCGATGATGATCAACGCGCGCGCCGACACGGTGGCGACGAAGCCGGCCTATCGCGCGGCGTTCAAGGCGCGCCACTGCCTCGTGCTCGCGAACGGCTTCTACGAATGGCAGCCGCCGCCCGCAGGCGCGCCCAAGGGCGCGAAGAAGCAGCCTTACCGCATCGTTCTGGGCAGCGCCGAGCGCGCACGGCCCTTCGCGTTCGCCGGCCTCTGGGAGCGCTGGCGCGATCCCGCCGCCGAGAAGGACGCCCCGCCGCTCGACACCTTCACGATCGTGACCACCGACGCCGCCCCGGCCATCGCGCACATTCACGACCGCATGCCGGTGATGCTAACGACGCGCGAAGAAATCGAAGCCTGGCTCGACGCCGAGAAAACAGGACCAGAAGCCGCGCAGAAGATGCTCACCCCCTACACCGGCCCCGATCTCGCCGCCTACGCGGTGAGCACGAAGGTCAACAACGCGCGCTATGACGGCGCGGACTGCGTGGAGAAGGCGGGTTAGCTCTACGGCTTCTGGCCGGACCCGGGATTCTGCCCCGGCGCTGCGGGCGGCTTCTGCGCCGGCGGCTTCGCTTCTTCCACGAGCTTTCGCGCATTCGCGGCCGTTTTGAACGCCTCGACCGGGTTTTCGGGCTGACGCGTATCTGGCTGGCCGGGTGAGCGAAGGAATGCCACACCGGGTTCGGGCTTGGGCGCAGCCGCGGGCGCCGACGGACGTATCAGTTGAAGCACCGAACTGAGACTGCGCACCGTATCGTACCAGAACGGGCCGCCGAGGCCGACCAGCGCGCCCGCGAGCAGCACGGCGAGGAACCAGTAGATATAGTCGCCGGCTTCGGATTTATCGCATCGCGGGTCGGAGCTACGCGGCGGGTTCGCACCTGTCGTAGGCGTCGGGCGATCCGGGGCGCAGTATGGGAAGCGGCTCCAGCCGATCGGCACGCCCTTTGCGCGCAGGTCTGCCAGCGCCCTGTCGGCGTCGGCGCGACTCTTGTCGAGTTGCTCGATGAGCTTCTTGGCCGAATCGGCAGCCTCACCTTTACCGTCGGCGGTTTGCTTCAGCCGATCGACGGCCGCCGCGTACTGCTTCTGTATCGCATCGGAATTCGCGATCAGCGCCTCGCGCAGCTTGTCGTCATTGAGATAGGCCTTGAACACCTGGATGGCGTCGAAATTGGCGACGAACACGATGCCGAAACCGATCAGTACCGCGAAGACTCGCGAGCGCCGCTTGAAAAACTCGGTGGCGGCGGCGCCGAAGCGCTCGAACTTCTGGACGAGATCCTTGACCACCTGATCGATGGCCTGCTGGGCATCCGCCACCGTTCCCTTGAGCGCACCCTCCACGTCTTTGACTATCTTCGCGCCGATCTCGGTCTGCGCAAGTCGTTCGGCGAACTGCATCGACGTGAGCGAAGTGATTTGCCTGGGCACCAATCTGCCGATCAATCCGCGGGCCTTCTCGGTCACGCCTTCGCTGGATGTCAGCATTGCGACGAAGTCCGCGCGCGTATTCGATCTTGGCGTCTCCTGTTGTGCCAGTTTCTCCTTCTTGACCTGGTCCGAGTCGGTCGGCTCAACGGTAACGGCTTCGGATACGAAGAACTTGCCGAAGCGCGGCCAGATCACGGTATCGAAGAGGCTGCCGATCAGCGCCTGCATTCCTTTCTCGCGGTACATCAAGGCGCGATGAATTCCCTCGATCGCGATCGTGATCACGGTCGAGAACACGAGCATCGTCAGCGCGAAGGCGAGGAAGGATTCGAGCCAGGCCATGATTTCCCCCGTTGCCGCGGCGCGACGCCCCCGCATCACGCATTGGGCGCGCTGCGCCCTTTGATTGAGGCTAGGCCTCGCTTTTTCGCGCGGTCAACGCGGAAGAAACGCAATCTGTGTGAGCCGTCTCACTCGCCGGGCCATGCGCGGGCAGCGTCGCGGGGCCGCACGAGGGCCGTCTGGCGAGCGCGCGCCAAGGCCGCTATAAGCGCGCCATCCGCCCGGTAACCGGCGGCCCTTCGCACATCAGGGAAGACGGCCATGAACGAGCAACTGCCGCGCCGCGGCAATTCCCCCGCCGCCCGCGACATCGCGAGCCTCGTGCACCCCTACACGAATCTGCGCGTGCACGAGAAAGACGGGCCGCTGGTCATCGAGCGCGGGCGCGGCGTCTACGTTTATGACGATTCGGGGCGCGAATACATCGAGGGCATGGCCGGCCTGTGGTCGGCGGCGATCGGCTTCGACGAGCCGCGCCTCGTGGCCGCGGCCACGGCGGCGATGTCGAAGCTGCCGTTCTACCACATGTTCACGCACAAATCGCACATGCCCGGCATCGAGCTGGCCGAGATGCTGCTCGAGATGGCGCCGGTGCCGATGTCGAAGGTGTTCTTCGCGAACTCGGGCTCCGAGGCCAACGACACGGCGATCAAGCTCGTCTGGTACTATCACAACGCCATCGGCAAGCCCGAGAAGAAGAAGATCATCTCGCGCGTGAAGGCCTATCACGGCGTCACGGTGGCCAGCGCGTCGCTGACCGGCCTTCCCGCCAATCACCAGGACTGGGACCTGCCGATCGCGCGCATCCTGCACACGACCTGCCCGCACCACTACCGCTTCGGCAAGCCCGGCGAGAGCGCGGAAGATTTCGCGACGCGCTGCGCGGACGATCTCGAAGCGCTGATCTTGAAGGAGGGCCCGGACACGGTGGCCGCGATGTTCGCCGAGCCGGTGATGGGCGCCGGCGGCGTCATCGTTCCGCCGCCCACCTATTTCGAAAAGATCCAGAAGGTGCTGAAGAAGTACGACGTGCTGCTGGTCGCCGACGAGGTGATCTGCGGCTTCTTCCGCACCGGCAACACCTGGGGCTCGCAGACCTACGGCATTGTGCCCGACATGCTGGCCTGCGCGAAGGCGCTCTCCGCCTCCTACATCCCGATCTCGGCGCTGATGATCAACGAGAAGATCTATCAGGCGCTGCTCGCCGAGAGCGACAAGATCGGCACCTTCGGCCACGGCTTCACCTATTCGGGCCATCCGGTGGCCGCCGCGGTCGCGCTCGAGACGCAGAAGCTCTACAAGGAACGCGACCTGCTCGCGCATGTGCGCCGGCAGATGGGGCCGTTCCAGAAGAAGGTGGCTTCGCTGCTTTCCGAGGACATCGTGGGCGAGGTGCGCGGAGTCGGCCTCGTCGCCGGCGTGGAGCTCGTGAAGAACAAGGCGACGAAGGAAAGCTTCGCGCCGGTCGGCAAGATCGGCCGCATGACGGCGGCGCGCGCGCAGGAGAACGGCCTCATCATCCGCGCGATCGGCGACACGATCTCGATCTGCCCGCCGCTGATCATCAACGAGGAGCAGATCGACGCGCTGGTGTCGCGCCTCCGGAAATCGATCCAGGAAGCCGCCGCACAGGCGAAGAAGGAAGGGATGTACTGATCTTACCCTCTCCTCTTTGGGGGAGAGGGTGCGGGGGCAGCGCCCCCGCGGGTGAGGGGAAGGCGCAGGCTCGGTCTCCGCGCCACGCATTTCACGCCGTGCTTGCGGCTCCGTCCTCTCGCCCCTTGCTCCTCTCCCCCAATGGGAGAGGGGTATCGTTGGCGACAACGGGGGCCCAGCGTGAACGGACTTCGCTATTCACTGATCGCCGCGTTGTTGATTGCCGCGCCCGCCCGCGCCGAGATCGTGTGGCGGCCGCTGGAGCCGGGGCTCGAGCTCGCGCAGCCCAAGGCGCCGGGCACGCACCGCACCGGCGACGGGCTCGTCACGCTCGTGCGCATCGATCCCGCCAAGGCGAAACTCGCGCTGGCCATGGCGAAGTTCGAGGGCGACAAGCAGCGCACCGCCGCCGAATGGGCGCGCGAGAAGCGCTGGTCTTTCGCGGTCAACGCCGGGCTCTACCGCGAAGACCGCACGACCAATGTCGGCCTGATGCGCGACGGGCGGCGCGTCAACAATCCGAAGTTCAACCACTACCGCTCGGTGCTCGCGTTCAATCCGCGGCGCGGCCTCGAGGAGCCGTTCCAGCTCTGGGACAAGGTCTGCGACAAGGACGGCGAGTTCCGCCGCTTCGACACGCAGATCCAGAATATCCGCCTCATCGATTGCCGGAAGCGCGTGACATGGCCGGCCAGCGAGAAAGACGTGAGCCTCGCCGTGCTCGGCGCCGACGGCAATAACCGGCTCATCGTCGCCTTCTCGCAATCGCCGCACACGGCCGGCGGCTTCGCGCGTCTCTTGCTGCGCTGGCCGCTCGATCTCCGCCGCGCGCAGTATCTCGAAGGCGGGCGCCCCGCGCAGCTCTATCTCGAAGCGGGCGGCGTGACGCTGAACCTGAACGGCCTCTGCGGCGGCACGCTCGGCTGCATCGGCATCAGCGGCGTGGCCCCCGACATCCCGAACGTGATCGGAGTAGCAAGAAGGTAAGGACACAGGAGGCGGGGAGACGGGGAGGAATATGTTTGCGCGCCTGTGGCGCCCATTCCTTTTTCTCCCCGGCTCCCCGCCTCCTGTTCGCTTCCCTCTGACTACGCCATCCCCCACGCGAATGCCGTCATCGCGATGATGCCGTAGGTGACGGAGCGGTGGAGCGTCGTGCCTTTGCCCTCGCCGCCGGCGAGCGCGGCGCCGAACGGCACGAAAATCGGCAGGAAGTGCTCGGGGCTCGGATGGTTGCGGGCACCCTCGGGCGCGCGGCGATAATCGGCCAGCGCCTTCTCGTCGCCGGCTTCCACCGTTTTCACGAGCCAGTCGTCGAACGGCGGCACATAGGGGCGCGGCGGATCGTCGAGCGACCGGCCGCCGCGGAAGTCGGCGAGATTGTGCGTGGCGCTGCCGCTGCCGAGGATCAGCACGCCTTCGTCGCGCAGCGGCGCCAGCGCCTTGCCCATCGCGATGTGATGCTCGGGGCCGAGCGGCGTCTGCACCGAGAGCTGGAACGCCGGAATGTCGTGCTCCGGGAACATCAGCTTCAGCGGCACCCAGGCGCCGTGATCGAACCCGCGCAGCGGATCGACGATGCAGGAAATGCCGGCCTTGTGCAGCAGGCCGACGACGCGGCCCGCCAGCGTCGGCGCGCCCGGCGCCGGATAGCGCATCTCGAACAGCGCCTGCGGGAAGCCGTAGAAATCGTGGATCGTCTCGGGCCTGGGCGCGGCGCTGACGACCGCGCGCGCCGCCTCCCAATGCGCCGAGACGCACACGACGGCCTTGGGGCGCGGCAGCTTCCGGCCGAGCGCGCCCAGGAAATCGCGCGCCGGACAATCGTCGAGGATCAGCGTCGGCGCGCCGTGGGTGACGAAGAGCGTGGGAAATCTCTGCATGCGTCCGTCATGTGTCGGCAAAGGAAAGTTAACAGGAGACGGGGAGCCGGGGAGAAGTGAAATGGCGCGCCAAGGGCGCGCGATGGATTTCCTCCCTGGCTCCCCGGCTCCTGTTCGATTTCTTCCTCACGCCGCCGCGCGCAGCCGGCCGCGGTCGTGAGGCGTGGCGTAGTCGATCGCGGGGCCGATCGGCACGATGCCGGTGGGGTTGACGTTGCGGTGGCTGCCCCAGTAGTGGCGCTTGATGTGATCGAGCCGCACGGTCGCCGCCACGCCGGGCACCTGATAGAGCTCGCGCGTGTAGCTCCAGAGATTCGGATAATCGACAAGGCGGCGGAGATTGCATTTGAAGTGCGAGTGATAGACCGGATCGAAGCGCAACAGCGTCGTGAAGAGGCGCCAATCCGCCTCGGTGATCTGGTTGCCGGCGACGTAGCGCTGGCGCGCAAGACGCTCCTCGAGCCAGTCGAGCGAGGCGAACAATTCGCGCGCCGCTTCTTCATACGCCTCCTGCGACGTGGCGAAGCCCGAGCGATAGACGCCGTTGTTCACCGTCGCATAGACGCGCGCGTTCACGGCATCGATCTCGGCGCGCAGTTCCTTGGGATAGAAATCGAGCGACGCATCGACGCCGGGCAGCGCGTCGAACGCGCTGTTGAACATGCGGATGATCTCGGGCGATTCGTTGCTGACGATCGTGCGCTGCGCCTTGTCCCACAGCACCGGCACGGTGACGCGGCCGGAATATTGCGGATCGGCCGCCGTGTAGACCTGGTGCATGTATTGCGCGCCAACGACGGGATCCGGCACCACGCCGTCGCCGGCCGCGAAGGTCCAGCCGTTCTCGGCCATGTGCCAATGGACGACCGAAAGCGAGATGTGCGCCTCGAGCCGCTTCAACGCGCGGAAGATCAAGGTACGGTGCGCCCACGGGCACGCGAGCGAAACGTAGAGGTGATAGCGGCCCGGCTCGGCCTTGAACCCGCCGCGCCCCGAGGGCCCGGCCGCGCCGTCGGCCGTCACCCAGTTGCGGAACTGCGCCGCCGAGCGCTCGAACCGCCCGCCGGTGGATTTCGTGTCGTACCACTTGTCGTGCCAGACGCCGTCGACGAGCAGACCCATTGGATTCCGATCCTTCGTGTCTTCGTGGTGAGCCGTTCTACTCCGCGGCTTTCGCGGAAAGCCGCGCGCGGTCGTGGGGAGCGGTGAAATCGACCTTGGGGCCGAGCGGCACGATGCCGGTGGGATTGCGTTCGCGGTTGCTCCAATAGCCCGCCTTGATCGCCGCGAGATCGACGGTCTCGGCGATGCCGCGCATCTGGTAGAGCTCGCGCGTGTAGGCGTGGAGATTCGGATAGTCCGAAAGCCGGCGCAGATTGCACTTCATCACGTAGTAGTAGGCCGTGTCGAAGCGCACGAGCGTCGGGAACAGGCGCCAGTCGGCCTCGGTCAGCGCATCACCGCAAAGGTAGCGGCGCGTGGAGAGGCGCTCCTCCAGCCAGTCGAGCGTCGCGAACACGCTCCTCGCGCCCTCTTCGTAGGCTTCCTGCGTCTTCGCGTTGCCGGCGCGATAGACGCCGTTGTTGAGCTTCGCGTAGATGCGCTCGTTGAGCGCGTCGATCTCGGCGCGCAGATGCGGCGGATAGAAATCGGCGTGGTTTCCGGTGACGTCGTCGAATGCCGCATTGAACATGCGGATGATCTCGGACGATTCGTTGCTGACGATCGTGCCCCGCTTCTTGTCCCACAGCACCGGCACCGTCGCGCGGCCCGTGTAGTTTGCGTCGGCGCGCACATAGAGCTCGTAGACATAACGCGCATCGAACAGCGGGTCGCGCAGCGCCGGATCCTCGGGCACGAATTCCCAGCCGTAGTCGGTGCGCTTCGACGACGCGAGCGAAAGACCGACGACGCCGTCCAATCCTTTCAGCGCGTGATAGAGCCGCGTGCGGTGCGCCCAGGGGCAGACGCCGGCGACGTAGAGGTGATAGCGCCCGGCCTCGGCCTTGAAGCCGCCGCTGCCCGAGGGGCCGGGCGCGCCGTCGCGCGTGATCCAGTTGCGGAATTTCGATTGCGGGCGCACGAAGCTGCCCTTGGCATCGACGGCGTATGCCTCATCGACCTGCCACTTGCCGTCCACCACGAGTCCCACTGCGCCCTGCCCTTCCCTTACCGCCGTAAGATTAGGCGGTCTTGCGCGGAAGGGAACCCGGGCATGGCGCCGGTGCGGCTGGCGCAGAGCCTTCAGCGCGCGGCCTGACGGATGTAGATGCCGACGAAGCGCACGTTGTGGCCGCCGCAGCGCGCATTGTCGTTGACGAGGAGATACGGCCCGCGCCGCTCGATGACGACCGTGCAGCCATCGTCCTCCTCGCGCAGCACGAGCAGCGGGCTCGCGACCGAAGCAGCTTTCGCGCTGAACTCACCGACGTTCACGCTCGACATGCCCTTCCAATATCCGCTGCCCGAAACCGCGATGCCGGCAGCGCCATCGGCCCGGATCACGAAACCGCTCGCGACGTCGCGCCGCCATGTGCCGATCAGGAAGGCGCGGCTCAGCGCCGCTTCGGGCTCCATGGGCGCCAGAAGGCGCGCCGGCACGAAGCCGGTGACGAGCGCGGCGCGCCGGCTGCCGAAATTGACGCAGCGGAAGCCGCGGTCTTCGGGGCCGCCGAATACGACGTCGCCGCCGACGAGGTAGGAGCGCCGGCGGTGCGGGCATGGCGCGCCCTCGGCGCAGGGCTGCTTGCGCGCGAGGAGATGGACGCGATCCCCGGGCCTGGCCGGCATGATGCGGAACAGCGGCGCCACGGCGTAGCGATCATCCGCCGGCTCGCAGCTCTCCTCGATTTTCGGCGGATCGCCGGCCCATTCCTGGCTGAGCGGCTTCGGCACGGCGTTGGTTTCGGCAAGAGCCGCCGGCGGTGCGAGCGCCGCCGCGAGCCCGAGCAGCGCGGCGGAAAGGCAATTGCGAACATCCATGCTTTTCCTCCACGGCGGGCACGGCGTAAGGTCGGCGCCGCATGACATAGCCGCGTTTGCGCCGCGCGAAAACCCGGCGCCTATAGACCAAAGGACTGAACGATCGTGCTTTTTTCGCCATGATTGACAAAACGAACGATCGTGCTAAATATTCTCGCATGAGCAAAGGCGAACAGACAAGGTCGGCCATCGTGGCCCAGTCGCTCGACCTCGCCAGCGTCGTGGGCCTCAACGGGCTTTCGATCGGTGCGCTGGCCGAGCACACCGGCATGTCGAAGAGCGGCCTGTTCGCGCATTTCGGATCCAAGGAGGCGCTGCAGCTCGCCGTGCTCGACGCGGCCGAGGAACGCTTCGTCGAGATGGTGGTGAAGCCCGCCTCGAAGGCGCCGCGCGGCTTGGCGCGAGTGCGCGAAGTGTTCGAGCGCGGTTTCGGCTGGGAGCGCAGCTGGGCCGGCAAGGGCGGCTGCGTGTTCAACGCTTCCGCGCCCGAATTCGACGATCAGCCGGGCGCCGTGCGCGACCGCCTCGTGCGCGCGCAGCGCGACTGGCGCGAGACCCTCATCCGCGTGGCGCGCGGTGCCGTGCAGACCGGCGAATTCCGGCCCGATCTCGATTGCGAGCAGTTCGCCTACGAGGTGAAGGCCATCAACCTCGGCTACATCCATTCGAGCCGCCTGATGCGCGACCCCAAGGCCGAAGAGCATGCGCGCGCGGCCTTCGAGCGCCTGATCCAGAGCAGCCTGGCCCAACCGCCCCACTGAGGAGCATCCCCATGAACGCCACCTCGGCCTTTTTTGCCCCTAAAAAAAGCACGAACGTACGTTTATCGCTTGACCGTCTCGTGGCGCGCGCGGCGCGCGGCTTCGCGGCGCGGCTGTTCCCGGCCCAGGCCGAGCGGCGCCTGCGCGATTTCATGCTGACGCCGCAGCGCCCAGCCGCCGACAACGGCAGCGATCTCGTGCGCAGCGACAACGCGCAGCGCGTGCCCTACGCCAGCCGCTGGCTGCGCGTCTGGAGCTTCGGCGAAGGCCCCACGATCCTGCTCGCGCATGGCTGGAGCGGATATGCGGCGCAGTTCGATGCGTGGATCGAGCCGCTGGTTGCCGCCGGCCACCGCGTCGTGCTGTTCGACGCGCCGGCGCATGGCGGCTCGGGCGGGCGGCAGACCAACATCATGGACATGGCCGGCGCGATCCAGCACGTGGCCGGCCTGCACGGCCCGGTGCACGCGATCGTGGCGCATTCGTTCGGCGCGCCGGCGACGCTGTTCGCGCTGCGCCACGGCCTCAAGGTGGACCGCCTCGTGCTGATGGCGGCGCCGCTGAGCCTCAAGAAATTCTCGCTATTCGTCGCGCACGTGCTCGGCCTGCCGCTCTCGGTGCGCGGGCGCATGCAGCGCAACATGGAGCGCAAGCTGCAATTCCGCTGGGACGAAACCGACACCGACACGGTGCTGGCCGGCCTCGTCGCCGAGCGCGGGCTCGACGTGCTGCTCGTGCACGACAAGCGCGACCGTGAGGTTCCGTTCGCGTCGTCGGAGGTGATCGCCGCGGCGGTGCCGAGCGCGCGCCTCCACGCCACCGAGGGCAATGGCCATAACCGTATCCTGCGCAACGGCGCGGTGATCGCGGAAGCCGTGCGGTTCCTGCGCCCGGCGGAAGGCGCGCGCCGGGCGGCCTAAGCCTCAGCCTTGATACCTTGGCGCAATTGCGGCGCGCCGCGCGCCGGGAAATCAATTCGCGTAACGACGCAAGATCTGGCAGGGACACCATGAGCGGTCAGGCAACGGCAACCGGCGGAAAGCTTCCCGCCATCCTCTACTGGCTGGCGTTCGGAACGTTCGCGCTGGCCACCGACGCGTTCCTGATCGCCGGCCTGCTGCCCGGCATCGCGCGCGAGTTCTCGATCCATCACGGCACGGCGGGCTACCTGCTGATGGGCTTCGCGCTCACCTATGCCGTGGCGGCGCCGGTCGCGGCCACGATCACCGGGCGCTGGGATCGGCGCCTGGTTCTGCTGCTGAGCCTCGCCGTGTTCGTGGCCGGATGCGTCGTCGCCGCGCTCGCGCCGAGCTTCGAGGCGCTGCTGGCGACGCGCATTGCAATGGCGCTCTTCACCTGCCTGTTCACGCCGGCCGCGTCGGCGCTCGGCGCGAGCCTCGTGCCGCCCGAACAGCGCGGCCGCGCGCTGGCGCTGGTCGCAATGGGCCTCACGGTGGGGCCGGCCATCGGCGTCCCGCTCGGCACCTTCATCGGCGAAACGTTCGACTGGCGCACGGCGTTTCTGGCCGACGCCGCGCTCGGCGCGATCGCCTTCGCGGCGGTGGCGCTCGGCGTTCCGGGCGGCATCAGGCCGCCCGCGGTTCCGCTGCGCCAGCGCCTCGCGCCGCTCCGCCAGGGCACGATCGTCCACGCGCTGCTGGTGACGGTCGCGTGGGTGGCCGGCTCCTACACGCTCTACACCTATCTGGCACCCTACATGGCCAATCTCGGCGTCTCGGGCAGCATGTTCGCGCTCGTGCTGGCGCTGTTCGGCGCCGGCGCGTTCATCGGCAACCTCGCGGGCGGCTGGGCCAGCGACCGCTTCGGCGCGCCGCGCGTGCTCGCGGCCGGCGTCGGCGGTCTCGCCCTCTCGCTCGTCGGCCTCGCGGCGGCGCCGTCGCTGCCGCACGCGCTGCCGGTGGCGCTGGCATTGCTCGCGATCTGGTCGGTGCTGGGCTTCGTGGGCCTGCCCGCGCGACAGAGCCGGCTCATCGCGCACGCGCCGGCGGCGGCGCCGCTCCTGATGGCGCTCAACATGTCGGCCATCTATCTCGGCATGGCGACCGGCGCCGCGCTCGGCGGGCTCACGATCGCGCATCTCGGCACGAGCGAGCTCGGCCTCGCGGGCGCCGCGGTCGAGCTCGTGGCGCTGCTGTTCCTCGCCGCCGAGCGCCGCGCAACGCGCGGCGCCCGGACGGCGATGGTTCCAGCAGAGTAGCTAGGCGACCGGATCGAGGCCGAGCGCCATGCGGCCGGTGAACTCCTGCTGCTTCTTCTCGGGCAGCGGGTGGAACTGGGCCGCGTAGGAATCGCGCAGCAGCCGCTCGATGCCGCTGGCGCGCATGTAGGCCGAGCCGCCGGCCGCCTCGAGCGCTTTGGCGCAGGTGGCGATCACCGCGTTCGCGACAAGCGTCTTGCGCACCAGGATCGCGTTGGCGAGCTCATTGGTCGGCTCGAACTCCAGATCGGCGTTGAGCGCCACCATGTCGTCGACCGCGAGCCGCGCCGAGGTGAGCAGGTTTTCCAGCTCGCCGAGCAGCACCGGCGTGGCGCTGTCGGGCCGCTTCTTCGCCGCCGCGACCGCGCGCTCTGCCGCCTCTTCCGCCACGCCGACATAGACCGACATGATGAGCGGCATCGCGCAGGTGAGGATCGTGTTCCACACCGCGTGATACTTGCCGCGCGCCCGGCGCACGGCCACCGCCGCGTCCGCCACGAACACGTCTTTCAGCACGACCGAGCCGGAGCCCGTGCCGCGCATGCCCATCGCGCGCCAATCCGCGTTGACCGTGACGCCCTCGGACTTGATCGGCACCGGGAAGTGCAGCACCTGCCAGCCTTCCTTGGGATCCTCGTAAGCCGCCGAGGTCATCAGCATATCGCCGACCGGGCTGCCGCTGGCGAAGGTCTTCGTCGCGTTGATGCGGAAGCCGCCCTCCACCTTCGTGGCCTCGCCGCGCGAGGCCAGCCAGTCATTGGCGCCGGTGCTGATCAGGATGAGGTGCTTGCCGCCGACCGCCTCGAGCACCTTCTGCCCGGGCCGGCCCTTGCGGTGATTGTAGAGCGCCGCCGCGACGAGGTGCTGGTGCATCGACACCGCGAGCGCGGTCGAGGAGCAGTAGCGCGCGAGCTGGCGCAGCGCGGCGCAGAGCTCGGAATAGCGCGCGCCGCCCCCGCCGAACTCCTCGGGCACGAGCGCCGCGAACAGCCTGCGCTGCTTCAGAACCGCGTAGTTCTCGGCCACGAAATCGTCGCCGGCATCGTGCGCCGCGCACTTCGCGGCGAAGGAGGGGCCGACCTCGTTGACGAGGTCGATCCAGCGGGAACCCATGATCGACATGCAAGACCTCATGTTTGTGGACGCGCTTCGCCCAGCGTCCGCCGGTCCGCCCCGGCACACCCTGTCAGCCGCGGCCGGCCCGCGCCTTGTCCAATCGTCCAATTCGCTTTGCCGGTCCGTCTATTTTTTCAACGTGCCATTGCGCCGGACGAGGGCCTAGTCCTAGATTTGTAGCGGGGCGGGTACATCCACACTGGAGGTCCCGCAATGGCGGCTTTTAGAGGCTACGGACAGTTCTGCCCGCTGGCGATGGCGGCGGAGGTTTTCGCGGAGCGGTGGACGCCGCTCGTGCTGCGCGAATTGCTCTACGGTCACACCCGCTTCAACGAATTGAAGCGCGGCGTGCCGCTCATGTCGCCGTCGCTGCTCTCGCAGCGGTTGAAGCAGCTTCAGTTCGCCGGAATCATCGAGAAGACGCGCGGGCCCGACGGCGGCCCGGAATACCGCCTGACCAAATCGGGCGAGCAGCTTCGCCCGGTCGTCGAGGGCCTCGCCGCCTGGGGTCTGCGCTGGCTCCAGCACCAGACGCCGGAGCGCAATCTCGATGTGGCGCTGCTGATGTGGGACCTGCGCCGCAACCTGCGCCGCGACGTGGTGCCCGCCGACCGCCGCGCGGTGATCGAGTTCGTGTTCGCCGGCATGCCGAGCGCCAAGCGCATGTGGTGGCTGGTGTTCGACGAGGGCGACGTCGACCTCTGCATCAAGCGCACGGGGTTCGACATCGATCTTCGCGTCAACACCGACTTGAAGACGATGACCGACGTCTGGATGGGCCAGACGAAGCTCAAGGACGCGATCGATTCGGGCGCGCTCGTGCTCGAAGGGTCGCGCGAGGCGACCAGCCTCTTCCGCATGTGCTTCGATCCGCACCCGCTGGCGCGCATGCCCGAATGGCCGTGGCCGAGCCTGAGCCCCACGCAGCTCGCCAACGATCGGACCGGCGAGGACAAAGAGGCGGCGTAGGCGCCGCCTCGGCTCCATGTCTCTTGTCGTCCCCGCGCAAGCGGGGACCCATGCCTCCTGCGACGGGCATACGCAGGAGAGGCCCATCGTGCTGGAGCGCCGCGTGGGTCCCCGCCTGCGCGGGGACGACAAGATTTGGACAGCTTCGAGTTTTCCCGGAACGCCCTGCGCTTGCGCGGGGGATGACGAGGAACTGCCGCCTAGCGCTGCGCCATCAACCGCGTCAGCCCCTTGCGCGAATCCTCGAGGCCCGGATCGAGGCGCAGCGCCGCGCGGTAGTCGCGGATCGCCTCTGCCTTGTTTCCGAGCAGCTCGTGCGCGGCGGCGCGATTCTGGTAGGCGCTGGCATAACTCGGTACGAGCTTGATCGCCTTGTCGTAATCCTCGATCGCGCGCGCGTTGTTGCCCTGCATCGAATAGGCGTTGCCGCGATTGTTGTAGGCCTGCGCGAAATCGGGCTTCAAATCGATCGCGCGATCGTAGTCGAGGATCGCCTCCTCGAACTTGTTCGTCACGCGGTAGATGACGCCGCGCAGATTGTAGAAATTCGCGTCCTTCGGCTCGAGCGCGATGGCCTGGTCGAGATCCTCGATCGCGAGGTCGTATTTGCGCAGCGCATAGAACGCGATGGCGCGGTTCGCGTGCGCCTGCGCGTCCTTGGGATTGAGCTCGATCGCGCGGCCATAGTCTGCGATTGCACGCGCATACTGGTTCTGCACGGCGAACGCATTGCCGCGATTGTAATGCGCGAGCGCAAGATCGGCCGGCGACTGCTTGCCGCCATCGATGAGCCGTGTGCAGGCCGCGATGCCGGCCGGCGGCTCGGCCGACGCCTTCTCGCAGCGCCGCCAATCCGCCGCGTCGGCGGCGGCGGCGCCGGACGCAAGCACAACGGCCCAGGCGAACGCGGCTATGCCGGCAGCGCGGTTCATGCGCTCCTCCCGGCCGCAAGCTAACACCGGCGCATGGCCCCCGATCAATCGCGCCGGGGCCCCGGTCTGGCACCGCCGCCGCCCCTGCCCTAGCTTCCCCCGCGACCGCAGAGGGGGAACGGATGATCAGGCTCGACGGCAAGGTGGCGATCGTGACCGGCGCCACGGCCAGCATCGGCGAATACATCGCGCGCGGGCTCCACGCCGCAGGCGCCTCGGTGATGGTGACCGGCATCGAGGACGCGGCCGGCGAAGCCGTGGCCGCCGCGCTCGGCGCGCGCGCCGCTTATCGCCGCACCGACGTGACACGCGACGCCGACATCGATGCCTGCCTCGCCGAGACGAAGCAGCGCTTCGGCAGGCTCGACATCCTCGTGAACTGCGCCTGTTCCTATCTCGATTCGGGCCTGGCCACGCCGCGGCAGGACTGGCTCGATTGCCTTAACGTGAACATCGTCGGCCCCGCGATCTTCGTGCAGAAGGCCGCGCCGCATCTGACGAAGCCCGGCGGCGTGGTCGTGAACATCGGCAGCGTCTCCGGCAAGTTCGGCAACGGTTCGCGCGGGCCCTATTCGGCCGGCAAGGCGGCGCTCATGCACTTCACGCGCTGCGCGGCGGTAGCGCTGGCGCCCCAGGGCATCCGCGTCGTCACGGTGTCGCCGGGCTGGACTTGGTCGCCGCCGATGGGCGAAATGACCGGCGGCGACCGCGATCTCGCCGACCGCGCCGGCGCGCATGTCATTCCGCTCGGCCGCGTCGGGCGCATGGAGGAGGTGGCGAACATCGTCGCCTTCGCCGCCTCCGACGAAGCCTCGTGGCTCAACGGCTGCGATCTCGCCGCCGACGGGGGCTTCTCGGCGCTCGGACCCGATCAAGGCAAGGGGCCGAAATATTGGGTGGCGAAGAGCGGGGCTGGCGCCGGCGAGTAGCTGTCCTTCAAGCGCACTCACATACGATTGTCAGCCGATTCTGGGTTTGCCCGTAACGGCATTTCCGTTTGAGCCTGCGGCGCGCAATGCTCTTGCCGCAACGTCGTCTTCGATCGACCGCTTGTTGCGCGGCCTCGCCCGCCCGCACTTCTCCTTTGCATCGCCCGCGCGGCGCATTACGTTAAGGCCAGTATTTCCCGTATTCTGGAGACGCCGCCGATGGCGATGCCCGCTCCGCTTCCCGTCTCGCTCGAGGACAAATACACGCTCGAGCGGGGCCGCGTTTACCTGACCGGAATCCAGGCCCTCGTGCGCCTGCCGCTGATGCAGCGCTGGCTCGACGTGGCCAAGGGCCTCAACACCGGCGGCTTCATCTCGGGCTATCGCGGCTCGCCGCTGGGCGGGCTCGACCAGAATCTCTGGCGCGCCAAGAAGTATCTCGCCGAGAACCACATCACGTTCGAGCCGGGCATCAACGAAGACCTGGCGATGACCTCGATCTGGGGCTCGCAGCAGCTCAACCTCTACCCCAACGCCAAATACGACGGCGTCTTCGCGATGTGGTACGGCAAGGGTCCGGGCGTCGACCGCTGCCTTGACGTGATGAAGCACGGCAACACCGCCGGCACCTCGAAGCATGGCGGCGTGCTGCTCTGCGCCGGCGACGACCACGGCGCCGCCTCCTCGACGCTGCCGCACCAGTCGGACCACAATTTCATCTCCGCGATGGTGCCGGTGCTCTATCCGGCCAACACGCAGGAGATCCTCGACTACGGCATCTTCGGCTGGGCGATGTCGCGCTTTTCGGGCTGCTGGGTTGCCTTGAAATGCGTGTCCGAGAACGTCGAGGCCTCCGCCTCCGTTTCGGTCGATCCCGAACGCTACGATTTCAAGATCCCGAACACCTTCGAGATGCCGCCGGACGGGCTCAACATCCGCTGGCCCGACAGCTTCTGGGACCAGGAGGCGCGCCTTCAGAAGCACAAGGTCTATGCCGCGCTGGCCTTTACACGCTCCAACAAGATCGATCGCATCGTCATCGACAGCCCGAAGCCGCGCCTCGGCATCATCACCAGCGGCAAGGCCTATCTCGACGTGCGCCAGGCGCTCGACG
>CAYZSG010000050.1:0-26765 GCA_964481045.1 uncultured Candidatus Odyssella sp.
AGGTCGAATACTTCAAGAACGGCGGCATCCTGCAATACGTGCTGCGCGACCTCGCGAAGGCGGCGTAGGTCGCTGGCGCCGCCGTCTCGCTCCGAACCGCGAAGCGGTTCCGGCCTGAAACCCTGGGTTGCGGCGAAGCCGCTACCCTGGGAAAAGTCGCGGAATGCGATTCAACCCCAGCGGGGTTGCGGCAAAGTCCAGCGCAGATGACACAACCCCTTCGGGGTTGAACAATTTTAACGACATAGTTCCCAGCGTTGCCGCAAGTGCGGCAATCCTGGGCTTTGGGCCAGAACCGCTTCGCGGTTCATCCTGGACTTCTGATTTTCGGCCCCCGCTCGATCGCGCGCTTGAAGGCGGCGAGATCGCGGCGCGCGCTCCAGCGCATCGGGGCGTAGATGGTCCATTCGACGAGGCGCGGCAACGCTTGCGGCATCGTGAGGCTGGCGCCGACGATCCAGCGCGTACCGGCGCCCTCCTCCTTCATGTAGTGCGCGACGTCGAGCGTGCCGCCGGCCTCAGCCAGCTTCGCCATATGGATGCGGCATTCGAGCGTGTGCGGCGGTTCGAAACCCACGACCTCGGCCTCGCTCACCTGCGACGTCCAGAGAAAGCGCCGGCGCTGACGCCAGCGCGTGCCCATGCGGAACGGCGGCTCGGTCAGCATCTCCAGGGCCAGGAGGGTCGGCAGCGCAGCCTGCCAGTTGGCGGGATCGCAGTAGAAGCCGAAAACCGCTTCGGCGGGTGCCGCCACCCACGCGCTGGCGAGAAATTTGTACATGGCCTATGTCATGCCGGGACGCGGCGGGGAAAGAAAGCCCCCCAGCCGTTCCCGGAGCGAGGCGCATGCACGCGAAGACGCAGATATCCGTCGACGAAGCGATCACCACCAGGAAATCGGTACGCGCGTTCAAGCCCGATCCGGTGCCGCTGACCACCGTAAAGCACATCCTCGACGTCGCGGCGCGCGCACCCTCGGGCACCAACATCCAGCCCTGGAAGGTGCATGTTCTGGCCGGCGCCGAGAAGGAGCGCATGAGCCAGGCCGTGCTGAAGCGGCGCGAGGAGGGCCCGGCGCGGCCCGAATTCAGCTACTACCCGAAAAAATGGTTCGAGCCCTATCTCGCGCGCCGGCGGAAGGTTGGCTGGGATCTTTATTCGCTGCTCGGCATCACGCGCGACAACAAGCCGGGCATGTGGGCGCAGTTCGGGCGCAACTACGTCTTCTTCGACGCGCCGGTGGGCCTGTTCTTCTCGTTCCATCGTGACCTCGAGCTCGGCACCTGGCTCGACATGGGCATGTTCATCCAGAACGTGATGATCGCCGCGCGCGGCCAGGGCCTGCACACCTGCCCGCAGGCCGCGTGGATCGAATACCCCGAGACCGTGAGCGAAGTGCTGGGCCTGCCCGCCGACGAGCAGCTCGTTTGCGGCATGTGCCTGGGCTACGAGGACGAGAGCGCGCCGGTCAACACGCTCGCGACCGAGCGCGTTCCGTGCGATGCGTTCGCCACGTTCCGCGGCTTCTGAGCCGGCTCGCTTTCCGGGGCGCTTTCGGGCACGCTCGCGCGTCACGACGGGGAGCGCAGCGCGACGTGACGAAATTCGGCCTGCTCGAATACCGCGACACCGGCAATCTCGGCGACGAGATCCAGAGCATCGCCGCGGCCGGCCTGCTGCCACGCGTCGATGACTACATCGATCGCGACGATCTCGGCGGCTATGCGCCGCCGGGCGCCGAGCCGGTGGCACTCATCGTACACGGCTGGTTCGCGCACACGCCCGAGACCTGGCCGCCGTCGCCGGCCATCCGGCCGCTGCTGATCTCGATGCACCTTTCGGCCACGCCGGGCTTCGGCCCGAGCGGGCTTTCCGCGCGCGAATTCTTCCTCGCCGCGCCGGTGCTGGACTATCTGAAGGCGCACGCGCCGGTGGGCGCGCGCGACGCCGGCACGGCCGCGCTGCTCCAGCGCGCGGGGGTCGAGTCGTATTTCTCGGGCTGCGATTCGCGGACCCTCCCGCCGCGCGCCGGGCCGCGCGGCGACGCGATCGTCCTCAACGATGTGCCCGGGGAAATCATCGCCCACATCCGCGCGCGCACGCGGCGGCCGGTCGTGCTCACGACCCACATGGACCGCGCGATCGGCGGCCGCGCCGCGCGCTTCGCGCGCGCGGACGCGCTGCTGGACATCTTCGCCGGCGCGCATTGCGTTGTGACGACGCGCCTTCATTGCGCGCTGCCGTGCCTCGCGCTCGGCACGCCGGTGCTGCTGCTCGACGTGGCGCCCGATCGCGCGCGCTTCAGCGGCCTCGAAGGTTATTATCGCCACTGCGCGCCTGAAGCCTTCGTCGCGGGCGCGAGCGGCTTCGATCTCGAGGCGCCGGCGCCGAACCGCGACGATTTCCGCAAGCTCGCTGCCATGCTCCGCGCGCGGGTCGCCCAATTCGCCGCGGCCGCGGAGCGTGGCGCGCTCGCCGCCCCGCCGATGGACGCCGAGGCGCTTGCCGCCGCGCGCCGCGACACGTTGATTGCGCTCCTGGCCGAAGCGCGCGCGAACGAGGCGGCGCTGCGCCGCGCTCTCGCCGAAAAGGAGCGCGAGATCGCCCGTCTCGGCGAAAGGCCGGCCGAAGCTCCCGGCGCCAAGCCGGGCGGCGGCGCGGCCCGCTGGCTGAAGCCGCTGCTGCACCCCGGCCGGCGCGGATAGAAAGCCTGCCATCCGGGATCGTTCGCGCAGGCATCAATTCACGGACGGCCAGGCGTCGTACGAGCTCGAAACCGTGATCTGTATGAAATTGCGCGGTGCGGATTGCGCGACGATCGGCGGAACCGAGTGGTGCGAGAAGCCGTGGCAGGCGAATGCCGCCATGAGATTGTGGCGCGGACGGACGACGGTGTCGCGCCACATCATCCACCTTCCCGGCCGCCGATGCAGGATGAGCTCTCCGCCCTGCATTGCGTTGGCATCGGCATCGCAGAGATAGACGAGCATCGAGACGAGCCGGCGGCGATGGTCGAGGTGCCGCGCGCGCGTATATCCGATCTGTCCCTGATGAATGTCGGTGCGCACCCAGAGCTCGTGCGGCGCATGGACCGGATTGAGGATATGCCGGCGCTCCTTTTCCTCGCGAGTCTCGCGGAAAGGGACGTAGGCCGCCTTGCGGAGGTCGATCGGAGAGCCGTGCCGGGCGATGGCGGGGGCGAAATTGCGGACGCAGTAATCGACGAAGGCTTGCGAATGCGTCGCCTCGAAAAGCGCGCGCCAGGCGGCATTGCCCGCGACCAGCCCGTCATAGATCGCATCGCCCCAATAGCACGAATAGCCGGTCGGGCCCGTGCTGGGGGGACAGGTGGGGAACGTGCGCAGCAGTTCGCGATAAATGCCGGGATCGATGAAATCGCGCACGACGACGTGCTCGAACGGCCACCGGCGTAGACGCGCCGGCGCAAGATCGAGCACGGCTGTCGCGTCCACGCTCGCCACGGGCTCTCTCCCGGCTCGTCGGCGCCTGTTGCTACCGGCCCACGTCTGCCGCATCGTCTCGCGTGGAATCGTAGCACATGATCGTCTGGCTGTCCTCGTACCCGCGCTCGGGCAACACGTTGACCCGCATCATGCTGCACCACGTGTTTGGCATTGCCGGCACGAGCGCATACATGCCGGAGCGGCCGGACTACGGTGCCGGCCTCGCGGCGGGCGCGCCGGGATCGGCGGTGGCGGTCGCGCGCGGACGAGACGCTGTCCGGAATCTGCACGGCGCGAGGATGAGTCAGCTGGGCTATGACCGCGCATCGGGCGCCGCCGGCAGGTCGGCTCCCGCGGACTGACCGCTCAGCGGCGCGGCGGCCGCTTGCGCGCGCCGGCGGCGCCGGTTTCCAGCAGCGCCTCGAGACGGTCGAGCAGGCGGCGCAATTCCTTGGCGTCGGCGGCGGCGAGGCCGCTCAGGATCTCCTCCTGCCGCGCGCGCATCCGGGGCACCATCGCCTCGTAGACGCTCCAGCCGGCGTCGGTGAGCGAGACGCCGAAGGTGCGGCTGTCGTCGGGCAGCGGACGCTTGGCGACGAGGCCGCGATCGAGCAGGCATTTGAGCGCGCGGCTCACCTGGGCCTTGTTCTGCGTGCCCATGCGGCCGATATCGGCCGGCAGCAATTCGCCGTGGACGGCCATGATCTGCATGACCTTCCAGTCCTTCATCGCGAGCTTGTGCTGCCGGCGCTGGCGCTCCTCGATGTCGCGGCTCAGGCGCTGCGCCAGCACCGAGAGCCGGTAGGGCAGGAAGGCGCCGAGATCGAGGATCTCGCGCCTGCGCTCGCTCTTTCCGGCCTTCCGCATGTTCCCGAGCCCGGCCCCCGGCCTTGCCGCCCGGCGCACCGTTATCATTGTTTGGCCGGCCGGCACAAATCGGCGCGTATCGTTTCATCTGTAACGATGTTGGCCGTTTGTTTCAGTTGAAACGAACAGCGGAGTTTGTTCCAATTGAAACGAACGCCGCCGCCGCGGCAATCCCGGAGGACCCGACGACCATGCCCGCCAACACCGCGCCGGCCGGCGCGCGCATGCTGCACACGATGCTGCGCGTGCACGACCTCGAGAAATCGCTCGCCTTCTACACCGGCGCGCTCGGCATGAAGCTGCTGCGGAGGAAGGATTACCCGGAGGGCAAGTTCACACTCGCCTTCGTGGGCTACGGCGACGAGGCCGGCCACACGGTGATCGAGCTCACGCACAATTGGGGCAACGCGCCCTACGCGCTCGGCACCGGCTACGGCCACATCGCGATCGGCGTGGACGACATCTACGGCGCCTGCGAGACGCTCGCCAAGGCCGGGGTGAAGATCGCGCGCCCCGCGGGGCCGATGAAGGCCGATCCCTCGATCGTCATCGCGTTCGTCGAGGATCCCGACGGCTACAAGGTCGAGCTGATCTCCACGGCGTCGGTGGGCCGCTGACCAATGATCACGTTCTACACCTATGCCGGCCCCAACAGCCGCAAGGTCGCGATCATGCTCGAGGAGATCGCGGCGCCCTATACGGTGAGCATCGTCGACATCGCGAAGGGCGAGCAGCACAAGCCCGAATTCCTGCGCATCTCGCCCAACAACAAGATTCCCGCCATCGTCGACCACGATGCCGAGGGCGGGCCGCGCAGCGTGTTCGAATCGGGCGCGATCCTGCTCTATCTCGCGGAGAAATCCGGGCGCTTCCTGCCGACGGGCGGGCAGGCCCGCGCCGACGCCTATTCGTGGCTGCTGTGGTCGATGAGCGGGCTCGGCGGAACACTGCCGCAGTTCCACTATTTCGGCGATCGCGAGAGCGAGACGGCGCCCGCCGTGCTCGCGCGCTTCTACGACGAGACGTTGCGGCTCTTCAAAGTTCTGGAGCGGCGGCTCGCGGAGGCGGAGTATCTCGCGGGCGAGTATTCGATCGCCGACATGCCGACCTACGCCTCGGTGGTGGGTCAGCTTCCGAACGTGAAGAAGAAGCTCGGCGACCGGCTCGGTGCCACGCCCGGCATCGACCGCTGGATCAAGGCGATCGGCGCGCGGCCCGCGGTCGCGCGCGGCATGAAGGTTCCGCAGTGACGGACGCAGGACGCATGGACATCGAACACCGGACCGCGCAGGCCAATGGCATCCGCCTCCACTATCTCGCGGCAGGCACAGGCGCGCCGTTGCTGCTGCTGCACGGCTGGCCGGTTTCGGCCGAGATGTGGCGTCGGGTCATCCCGCGCCTCGCGGAAAGGCACACGGTGATCGCGCCCGATCTGCGCGGCTCCGGCTACTCCGACAAACCGCCGGCGGGCTACGATAAGGCAACGCTGGCCAAGGACGTTCAGGCGCTGATGGCCGGGCTCGGCTTCAAGCGCTATGCCGTCGCCGGCCACGACATCGGCGGCATGGTGGCCTATGCGCTCGCCGCGCAGTTCCGCGCCGAGGTGGAGAAACTCGCGATCGTCGACATCATCCTGCCCGGCATCGAGCCGTGGCAGCGCCTCCAGAGTGCGCCCGCGCTCTGGCACTATCCGTTCCACGCGCAGCGCGATCTCGCCGAGGCGCTGATCCAGGGCCGCGAGCGGCTCTACATCGAGCACTTCATCCGCACGCGCGCCTGGAACCCGGCCGCGATCCCGGACGCGGAGATCGACCTTTACGCACGCCAGATGGCGGGGCCGGGTGCGCTTCGCGGCGGGCTCGAATACTACCGGACCTTCGCCGACGACGTGACGGCCAATGCGGGCTTCGCGGCCGAGAAGCTGGCGATGCCGGTGCTCGCCATCGGCGGCGAGCGCCTCGGCCCCGCGCTCAAGGCGACGATCGAAGCCGTGGCCGCGAACACCCGCGCGGTGACGATTCCGCGCTGCGGCCACTGGGTGGTGGAGGAGCGCACGGCCGACTTCCTCGCGGCGCTTAGCGACTTCCTCGGCTGACGATCAGTCGAAGTCTTCGGCCAGTGCGGCGCGCACGGTCTCGGGCATGCGCGCCATGTGCGCGTAGTTCGGGTGCCCGAACGCGATCACGACCTCGGCGCCGGGCCGCTTGAACGCGGCGACCGCTTCGGGTGGGAACGCGAAGCGCAGGAAATGCACGGACGAGGTTTTGCCGTCGTCGCGCGTGCGCTCTTCCTGTTCGACCTGCTGCGCGCGGACGCGCACCGCGTTCGCGGCGCCGGCCACCGCCATCTCGATCTGGAACTCGACGCCGCCAAGCCGCGAGAGCTCGCGCGCGCGCCGGTCCGGATCCTCGATCTCGAACATCAGCGTGCAGATCAACTCGCGGCCCTTCGGGATCAGCGGATTGTAGGCATCGAGCTCGCTCTGCACCTGCTCGTCGCCGCCGCGCTCGATGGCCAGCATCTCGTGCACCTGGTGCAGCATCGTGTCGTAGTTCTCGAAATAGAACGTGGCGAAGGGCCCGACCTCCATGCGCCGGTTGGCCTTCAGCGCCGCGATCTTCCGACGCCGCTCCTTCCGCTCCTTCTCGTAGACCGAGATCGGAAGCAGATCAGCGCGCGTGATTTCGTGTTTCATCGTCGTCACCGTGCGAAGCGAAGAAAGGTGAAGTGAACAGGAGCCGGGAAGCCGGGAAGAAAAATTGCTGCGCGGCAAAGCCGCGCGAAGAAAATCTCCCCGGCTCCCCGGCTCCTGTTCACTTAACTTGGATGCCGCAAAGCTAGTCGTTGAGCCCGTAAGCCTTGGCGAACAGTTCGATCGGATGCGGGGCGCGGTCGGGCATGATCTTGCCCTCGGCCTCGATGCGCTCCATGCCCTGGAGAACGTGGATGCCGGCGAGCGGGCACTCGGACGCGACGTAGCGCTTTTTCGCCTCCGCGGCCTGCTTGGCGACCGGCTTGCCGACCTTCATCGCGGTTTCGAAGTTGCCCTTCATCACGCCCCACGAGCCGCCATGGCCCGAGCAGCGCTCGATGACCTTCAGGTCGATGCCGGGAATGAGCCGCAGCATCTCGGTGGCTTTCTGCCCCATGTTCTGCGCGCGCGAATGGCACGAAATGTGGAGCGTCACCCCGCCCTCAAGCGGCTTCAGGCCGGGCGCCAGGCCCGGCCCCGGCTTTTTCGCGAGCTCGACGACGTATTGCGCGGCGTCGCGCGTGGCCTTGCCGAGCGCCTCGACGTCGGGGTTGCCAGGCAGGACCAGCGGCCATTCGAATTTCAGCATCAGCGCGCAGGAAGGCACGAGCGCCACGACGTCGTAGCCCTTTTCGATCCAGGGCCGCATCGCGGCCGAGACCTTCTTCGCGCTTTCGGCCACTGCGGCGATGTCACCGTGCTCCATCATCGGCATGCCGCAGCAGCCGGGATAGACGACCTCGGCCTCGACGCCGTTGTGCGCGAGGATGCGCAGGAACGCCGTGCCGATGTCCGGATTGTTGTAATTGGAGAAGCACGTCGCGAAGAGCGCCACCTTGCGCCCATGGGCGGGCGCGGCTTTGTTGATCTCGGGCTTTTCGCTTTTCGCGCGCTTCTCGAGCGTGCGGGCGTGATACTTCGGCAGCGCCGCGTTGCGGTCGACGCCGGCCACCTTTTCCATCAGAGGGCGCGTCAAGCCGTTGCCGGTCTTGCTCGCCCAGTTCGCGAGCCCCGACATGTGCGAGCAGAGGTGCCCGTTGCGGTCGGTCTTGGTGAGCTGGTTTTCCCAGAAGCCGGGTATCTCGCCCTTTTTGTGCTGCACCGCGCGGTAGCGCAGCATCAGGTGCGGGAAATCGAGGTTGAACTCGTGCGGCGGCACGTAGGGGCACTTCACCATGAAGCACATGTCGCAGAGCGTGCAGGCATCGACGACTTTCTCGAAGTCGGCGGTGGCGACGCCCTCCATCTCCTTCTCGCCGGCCGCGTCGACGAGATCGAACAGCCGCGGGAACGAATCGCACATGTTGAAGCAGAGGCGGCAGCCGTGGCAGATGTCGAAAACGCGCCGCATTTCCTTCTCGAGCGCGGCTTCGTCGTAGAACTCCGGCGATTGCCAATCGAGGGGAACACGCTTCGGTGGCTCGAGGCTGCCTTCGCGCATCGTCTGTTGTCCTGAATTGCCGCGGAGCGCGAACTCGTAGGGGCGGGTTTGAAACCCGCCCCTACGGTATCTCCGCCGGTATCGACCGGTGGAACGGGCGCTACGCGACTTCGTTTAGCGCCTTCTGGAAGCGGCCGGCGTGGCTCTTCTCGGCCTTGGCCAAGGTCTCGAACCAGTCGGCGATCTCGTCGAAGCCTTCCTGGCGCGCGGTGCGGGCCATGCCCGGATACATGTCGGTGTATTCGTGCGTCTCGCCGGCGATCGAGGCCTTCAGGTTCTTCTTGGTATCGCCGATCGGCTCACCGGTGGCCGGATCGCCGACTTCCTCGAGGAACTTCAGGTGACCGTGCGCGTGGCCGGTTTCGCCCTCCGCGGTGGAGCGGAACACGGCGGCCACGTCGTTGTAGCCTTCGACGTCGGCCTGTTGCGCGAAATAGAGATAGCGGCGGTTGGCCTGGCTTTCGCCGGCGAACGCCTCTTTGAGGCTCGTTTCGGTCTTGCTGCCTTTGAGCTGTGCCATCGTTTCGACTCCTCCTCGAGTGACAGGCAATTGAGGATCCCATACGGGGACCACGCGTGCGGCCGGGGAGCCGCAACGGCGCGAGGGCGGGGTCCTGCTTCGGACACCGAGCATCAACTCCCACCCTTCCCGCGGAGACTATGCGCGCCAGGCGCGCAGCCTGTCAAGAAATTTAGAATTATTCTAATGAGAACCGTTCGCGCCCGCGGGCGCCTCGGCGGGCGCCTAGCTGCGCCGCAAGCGGACGATCACGTCGACGCGCGCCACCTCGGTTCCCTTCGGCGCCGCCGGCACGCCGGCCACCGAAAGCCCTTCGGCGGGAATATCCGCGAGCTTTCCACCGTCCTCGAAGAAGAAGTGATGGTGGTCCGAGGTGTTCGTGTCGAAATAGGCGCGCCCCGCCTCCACCGCGACGGCGCGGAGCAGGCCGGCATGGGTAAACTGGTTGAGCGTGTTGTAGATCGTGGCGAGCGAGACGCCGATACCGGCCTCTTCGGCCTCGAGGTGCAGCTCGTCAGCTGTCACGTGCCGATCGCCCTTCTCGAACAGCAGGCGCGCGAGCGCCAGCCGCTGCCGCGTGGGCCGCAAGCCCACGGCGCGGAGCCGTTGCAACAGCTCGGCATAGGGGCGCTCACCGCTCATGGGTGGGAATATAGCCCGCGAAGCGCAGATATCAAAGGCCTAAACAAGCGATTAGGCGGCCGTTTGGAACCGATTTAATTTGGCGTGGCGCACGGTACGCTGCGCGAAAGATTGGCCGAACGCGGTCAGCGATTCAGAAATTCAACGAGTTTGGGGATGACCTGGCCGGGCGCCTCTTCCATCAGCCAATGGCCGGCACCTTTCACGACGACGCCCTCGACATTGGCGGCGACGAGACGGCCTTGCTGAATCAGGAACTCGCCCGAGGCCTTCTCTCCCGTGAGCACGAGCATCGGCATCGGCAGCTTCGTCTCGGCGAGCTTCGCAAAATCGGGCGCGTCGCGCTCGAATGCACGGAAAACTTCGAAGCCCGCGGCCATCGCGCCACGCTGCGCGTAGGCGGCGGCATAGAAACGGCGGTCGCGCTCAGGAACGGACTTGGTGCGGTCGGCGGCGAAGTCATTCCAGAAATGCTCGAAGTAGATGCGTTCGCGGCCCGCCACGAGCTTCAGTGGCACCTCGCCGTAGAAATGGAAATGCCAGAGGTCGCGCAGAAGCCACACTTTGCTCCAATCCCCGACACCGGGCAGGAAGGCGTCCATCAGCGCAATGCGATCCACCTCCGCCGGATATTGCGCGGCATAGGCGTAGGCGACCATGAGGCCGATATCGTGCCCGACGAGCTTTACGCGCCGGTGTCCGAGCGCCACGGCGAGTGCGTGGATGTCTTGCGCCATCGACTTTTTCTCGTAGCCCAGCAGCGGCTTGGCCGAGGCGCCGAAACCGCGGAGGTCGGGCGCGATCACCGTGTGGGTCTTGGCGAGCGCGACGATGAGCGGCCGCCACATGTGGCTGGTCTGGGCGTAGCCGTGCAGCAGGATCACCGGCGCGCCCTTGCCGGCCACGAGATAGTGGAGGCGCACGCCGTTCGCCTCGGCGAAGCGGCTTTCGATTCGCGGCGCCTCCGCCATGGCCGGCGCTGCCGCGGCGAGCGCGATCAGTGCGGCGCCGACGACGCCAGCGAATCTGATTTTCATGGAAGTTCGTCTCCTGTCACGATGTTTCGGCGTGGTGCACCCTATCACACCCTGCTCCGCATCATGCGTTCGACCCGCCATCGACGGTGAGCGCCGCGCCGGTGATGAACGCGGCATCGGGGCCGGCGAGGAACGCGACGGCGGCGGCGATCTCTTCCGGCTTGCCGTAGCGGCCGAGCGCGGTGCGCGCTGTCTGCGCGGCGGCGCCGGGGCCATCCGCCGGGTTCATTTCCGTCGCGATCGGGCCGGGCTGTACGACGTTGACCGTGATGCCCTTGGGGCCGAGATCGCGCGCCCAGCCGCGCGTGTAGGCCGCGACGGCCGCCTTGGTGGCCGAGTAGTCGGCGACGCCGGCGAACGGAACCTGCTCGCCCAGATGCGAGCCGATCGAGATGATGCGGCCATCCCTGTCGAGATGCGCGATGGCGGCGCGCACCGCCGCCGCGACGCCGCGCACGTTGACCGCGTGCTGCCGCTCCAAACCGGCCGCATCCGCGGGATCGCCGACGGGGCCGGTGACGGCGACACCGGCCGAATTGACGAGGATGTCGAGCCGGCCGAAGCGCTCGGCGACGCGGTGAACGAGCGCCTCGACCGCGGCGGGGTCGGCCTGATCGGCCTTGAACGCGGCTGCGCGCACGCCCCGGGTTGCGAGATCGCGGGCGACGCTTTCCGCCTTCTCGGCCGAGGCCGCGTAGCTGATGGCGACATCGGCGCCATCCGCGGCGCGCCGGCGCGCGATCGCGGCGCCGATGCCGCGCGAGCCGCCGGTGACGAGCGCGACCTTGCCTTTGAGCGGCGTTGACATGGGAGTGCTCCGTTCGGGTTAATTCTGTATCGTTCAGTACATATATAGCCCTGGACAGGCGCCGTCAAGCGAATTATGTATCGATTAGTACTAAAGTATGGGTGCGGCGATGGCTGTTGGGCGACCGCGCGATTTCGACGCCGACGAGGCGCTCGAGCGCGCGATGCGGGTGTTCTGGCAGAAGGGCTACGAGGGCGCCTCGCTCGCGGATCTGACCGAGGCGATGGGCATCAACCGGCCGAGCCTCTACGCGGCCTTCGGCAACAAGGAGGCGCTGTTCGAGAAGGCGCTCCAGCGCTACGCCGAGGGGCCTGGCGGCTATTCGCGCGCGGCGCTGGCGGCGCCGCGCGCGCGCGAAGTGGCGGCGCGCATGCTGCAAGGCGCCGTCGATATTCAATCCGACCCGCGCACGCCCAAGGGATGCCTGATGGTGCACAGCGGCCTCGCCTCCGGCACCGAGGCCGAGCCGGTGCGCAAATTCGCGATCGCGCGGCGGCGCGAAGGCGAGACTGCGCTGCGCAAGCGATTCGAGCGCGCGCAGGCGGAGGGCGACCTCGCCGCCGATTCCGATCCCGCAGCGCTCGCGCGCTTCATCAGCGCCGTGATCTACGGGATAGCCGTGCAGGCCGCGTCGGGCGCCAGCCGCAAGGACCTCAAGACGATCGCGGACCAGGCGATGCGCGCTTGGCCTTCGGCCTGACGGTGCTCAGCCCTTTTCCGGCACCACGCCCATGCCGACGATGCTGTAGCCGCAATCGACCGAGTGGATCTCGCCGGTGACGCCGCCCGACAGCGGCGAGATCAGGTAGAGGCCGGCATTGCCGACTTCCTCGAGCTTCGGATTGCGGCGCAGCGGCGCGTTGGCGTTCGTCCAGTTGTAGACATAGCGGCCGTCCGACACGCCGGCGCCGGCGAGCGTGCGCATCGGCCCGGCCGAAAGCGCATTGACGCGGATGCCGTGCTTGCCGAGATCATTGGCGAGATAGCGCACAGAAGCCTCGAGCGCGGCCTTAGCGAGACCCATCACGTTGTAGCTCGCGAAAACGCGCCGCGCGCCCTCGAAGGTGAGCGTGAGCAGCGACCCGCCGTTCTTCATCAGCGGCTCGGCGCGCCGCGCGATGTCGGTGAACGAGTAGCAGGAAATGTCGAGCGTACGCAGGAAATTGGCGCGGCTCGTATCGACGTAGCGGCCCTTCAGCTCCTCGCGATCCGAGAAGGCGAGCGAATGCACGACGAAATCGAGCCCGCCCCACTTCGCCGCGATCTCGGCGAAGACCGCGTCGAGGCTGGCAGCATCCTCGACGTCGGCCGAGAGGATCAGGCCCGCGCCGAGCTCTTGCAGCAGCGGAATCGCGCGGCGGCCGAACACCTCGCCCTGATAGGTGCAGGCGAGTTCGGCGCCCTGTGCCCGCGCGGCGCGCGCGATGCCATAGGCGAGCGAGCGGTCGTTGGCCACGCCCAGGACGAGCCCGCGCTTGCCCGCCATCAACCCCGCCGCTGCGTTCATCGTGTTTTTCTCGGATTGTGCTGGAAAGATCAGGTGGGACGACGGGAAGCCGCGGGCGCCGGCCCGCTTCCCGAACCGATACCCTATGCCAACGCCTTGTAAAAGAAAGCGCAATCGTCGACGGACTGGCCGTCCGGCGCGATGGCGTAGCGCGGGACGATGCCGAACAGCGTGTAGCCGAGCGCGCGATAGAGGCGCTCGGCGGTGCTCCCGCACTGCGTGTCGAGCGTCAGCAATGTGCGGCCACGGCGGCGCGCTTCGCTCTCAGCGGCGGCCATCAGCGCCTTCGCCAATCCGTGCCGCCGCGCGCGGCGGTGCACGAGCAGCTTCTTGATGTCGGCGCGATGCGGCTGATTGGGCGGCGTATCGATGCCGAGCAGCACGGTGCCGGAAACGCGCCCGTCGTGGCGCGCGGCGAGCATCACGGTGCCGCCCTCTTTCATGCTGGTGATCACGCGGCGCCAGTAGCGCAGTGCCTGCTCGTGCGTGAACGGCTTCACGAAATTCACGCTCGCTCCGTCCTCGACGCAATCCCAGAGAATTTCGGCCAGATCCTCGATCTCCGCCTCGGCCTCGGCGGCGCTCAGCAGCGCAACGGCACTCATGCCCTACCCCGTGAAAAAGAAGAACAGATAACAGGAGCCGGGGAGTCGGGGAGAAAAAACGAAAGGCGCGCCAAGGGCGCGCCTAGATCGAGATCTCCCCGGCTCCCGTGATCTTACTTCACGCGTCGTAGCGTTTGAAGACGAGCGAGGCGTTGGTGCCGCCGAAGCCAAAGCTGTTCGACATCGTGACATTGAGATCGATGCCGTCTTTGCGCTGCGTGACCAACGGCATGCCGGCGGCCTCGGGATCGGCCTCCTCGACATTGGCCGAGGCGGAAATGAAGCGATCCTGCATCATCATCAGCGTGTAGATCGCCTCGTGCACGCCGGCGGCGCCGAGCGCGTGGCCGGTGAGCGACTTCGTGGAGTTGAAATACGGGATGCGGTTGCTGCCCGGCGCGCCGAACACCTCGCGGATCGCCTTCAGCTCCTGCGCGTCGCCGATCGGCGTCGAAGTGCCGTGCGTGTTGATGTAATCGACCGGCTCGCGGATGCCGTTGATCGCGAGGCGCATGCAGCGCGCCGCGCCCTCGCCCGAGGGCTGCACCATGTCGTAGCCGTCGGACGTGGCGGCATAGCCGGCGACTTCCGCGTAGATCTTGGCGCCGCGCGCCTTGGCGTGCTCGAGCTCCTCGAGCACGACGCAGCCGCCGCCGCCCGAGATGACGAATCCGTCGCGCTTCGTATCGAACGGCCGCGAGGCCTTGGCCGGCGTATCGTTGAAGCCCGACGAGAGCGCCGGCATCGCATCGAACAGAACCGACAGCGACCAATGCAGCGATTCGCCGCCGCCGGCGAACATCACGTCCTGCTTGCCCCACTGGATCAGCTCGGTGGCATTGCCGATGCAATGCGCGCTGGTGGAGCAGGCCGAGGTGATCGAGTAGTTCACGCCCTTGATCTTGAACGGCGTCGCGAGCGTGGCCGAATTGGTGCTCGACATCGTGCGCGGCACCATGAACGGGCCGACGCGCTTCGAGGATTTCTTCGCGCGCAGCAGATCGGCGGCCTCGACCTGATCCTTCGTGGACGGGCCGCCCGAGCCCATGATGAGGCCGGCGCGCTCGTTGGAGACTTCGGCCTCGCTCAGGCCCGAATCCGCGATCGCCTGCTGCATGGCCACATAGTTCCACACCGCGCCGTCGCCCATGAAGCGGCGCAGGCGGCGATCGACCGCCGTATCGGGATCGAGCGTGATGCCGCCATGCACGTGGCTGCGGAAGCCCATCTCCTTGTATTCGGGCGCGAAGACGATGCCCGAGCGCCCATCCTTGAGCGCCTGGCGAACCTCGCCCTGGTTGTTGCCCAGCGAGGAAACGATGCCGATACCGGTGACGACGACGCGTCTCATGATGCTTGCGCCTCGCCGGCGACGAACAGACCGACCCGCATGTCGCCGACCTCGTAAATGACCTTGCCGTCCGCTTCGAGCTTGCCGTCGGCGATGCCGAGGACCAGCTTTCCCACACGCACGCGCTTCACATCGACCGTGTAGCGCACGAGCTTCGTCGTCGGCAGCACCTGGTCGGTAAGCCTGACCTCGCCGACGCCCAGCGCCCGCCCCCGCCCCGGCAGGCCGCGCCAGCCGAGGAAGAAACCGGTGAGCTGCCAGAGCGCATCGAGGCCGAGGCAGCCCGGCATCACCGGGTCGCCTTCGAAATGGCAGGCGAAAAACCAGAGTTCGGGCTTGATGTCGAACTCGGCAATTACCTGGCCCTTGCCGTGGGCGCCGCCCGTTTCGGATATGTGGACGATGCGGTCGAACATCAACATCGGCGGCAGCGGCAGGCGTGCATTGCCCGGCCCGAACAGCCTGCCGTGCCCGCAGCTCAGCAATTCTTCGTAGCTGAATGCGCTTTTGGTGCGGAATTCCGACATGGCAGGGCCGGCCGCGCTCCCCTGATTCTCCAACGATCCCAGTGTTTTGGCCTCCACGCGCAAAGACCCGGCCGCGCCCTCTTCCATCCCCGGCCCGGTCGTTTGGGGCGGCGGCGAAATCAGGTTCTGCGGAGCGGGTTCCAGGCGCACGGGCGCCAAACCTCGGTTCTTATCAAGGGGTATAGGCAGGCAATCCCGCGAACCCAAATCTTTTTTCGCTACTCCGCGAGGAGCGCGTCGGGGCGATCGGTGAAGACGGCGGTGACGCCCCAGGCGAAGAGCTGTTGGGCGCGGGCGGGATCGTTGACGGTGTAGCAGAGCACGGGCCTTCCGGCCTGGCGCGCGATCGCGATCTTGCCGGCATCGAGCGGCCGGTGATCGAGATTGAGCGTCGCCGCGCCGAGCCGTTCGAGCAGGCCGCGCCAGTCGCCGCCGAGCTCCTTGAGGAGCAGGCCGCGCGGCCATTGCGGCGCCACGGCCTGCATCGCTTCAAGCGCGTCCACGTCGAAGCTCGAGATCAGCGGCGGCGCGGCGGCGCGCCAGTGCGCGACGAGGATGCCGGCGAGCGCCTCGGCCGTGGCACGCGCCTCGGGCCTGCCGGTCTTGATCTCGATGTTGGCGCCGAGGCCGAGCTCGGCGAGCAGCGCGATCGTTTCCACGAGCGTCGGCACGCGCTCGCCGGCGAAGGCGCCGCCGAACCATGCGCCGGCATCGAGCGCGCCGATCTCGGGGAGCGTAAGGTCGAGAACGCGGCCCCTCCCGTTCGTCGTGCGCTTCACGTCGTCGTCGTGAATCAGCACGAGAGCGCCCTCGCGCGTGAGCCGCACGTCGAACTCGACCCAGCGCGCGCCTAGCGCCGCGGCCTTGCGGATCGAGGCGAGCGTGTTCTCGGGCGCGTATGCGCAGGCGCCGCGGTGGCCGATGATGCGGGGGATTTCGAGCGGCGACATCGGGCGATCTTAGACGGCGCCCGCTTGCGAGGGAATCCGCCGCGTTCAGCCTGCGTGCTTTATGCGATGGACGCGCCGGCTGCGCCGCGGCAGCGGGAGCGACCGCCGGCCGCCGCCATTGCCCGGCTTGCGCGGCGCGCCCTTGACGCGCGGGATCAGAAGGCGGACCGCGCGCGGCATCACTTCGACCTCGATCTCCGGCGGCCGCTTCGCGCTGCCGGTGAGCGCGATCTTGTCGTCGATGTGCAGCTTGCTGCCGCGCCACACGCAGTGCAGGCGCTTGCCCTTCATCGCCGTGAGGTTCGGCGCGTCGGTTCCGCCCTCGAGGCGATGGCGGATGTATTCCGCGAACTCGCCGCGCCGCTCTTCGCTCAGCAGCACGAAATCGAGCTTGCCGTCGGCGGGATCCGCGTCGCGGCCGAGGTGCAGGTTCGGCCCGAGATAGGGCATGTTCATCGCCTCGAGCAGCAGGAAATCGCCCGAGACCTTGACGCCGTCGATCGCGACTTCGAACGCCTTCGCCTTGAAGTCCGGCAGATGCTCGGCCAGCGCGTGGAGGCTCGGCATAAGATGCGCCTCGTTCTTCGAGAACAGCGTCTTGTCGTTGCCGTTCCCCGCGGTGGGGCGTTTGGGCCGGCGCGCGCGACCGGAATCGAGCTTCGCCATCACCTCGGCGAACAGCCCGCCGCCGATGCCCTCCACGAACACGCGCTTGCCCCAGGGCCCACGCGCGACGCCGAGATCGATCGCGATCTCTTTCGCGCTCTTGAGGCGCGGAACGAGTTCGGCCGGTGTCCCCTGAATGCCGAGCGAGCGTGCGATGTTGTTGGCGGTGCCGAGCGGCAGGATCGTCATCGTCTTGCCGTGGCCGGCGAGACGGCGCGCGACGCGGTGCACCGTGCCGTCGCCGCCGGCCACGACGATGAGGCCTTTCGCGTCGCGCAGCGCTTTCACCTGCCGCTTCTTCTTCGCATGCACGTAGCGCACGCGGAATCCGGCTGCGCGCAAGAGGGCTGTCAGATCCTCCGCGGAGTGCTTGCCCTGACCGGCCGTGGGATTATGGACGAGGATCGCGCGCTTCATGCCGTTCACCGGCCCGCGGCGATAGCCGGTCGCGGCCGGAGTGAGGGGCCGGCGCGTGCCGTGCTGCAGGCCTGATAGATACGCAGCGGAGGGCCCGGCGTTCGCCGCCTTCGTGCGGTCAGCCGAGCGCTGGAGCCTGTTGCTGCGGCAGGCGCGGATCGACGACGCGGAACCAGAGCGGCGGAATCGCCGCCATGATCACGGCCAGCGGATAGCCGACCGGCAGGCGCGGCGCGCCGGGCTCGTAGTCCAGCGCCTCGTGGCGGCGGCCCGGATGCAGGTGGTGGCTCGCGTGCTTCGGCAGATTGAACAGCATCCAGTTACTGAAGCGGAACGGGCTGTCCCAGGCATGGGAGGCCCCGTAGCGCTCGTAGACGCCGGGCGCCGTTTCGCGCCGCTCGAGACCGTAATGCTCGATGTAGTTGATGGACTCGAGCAGCAGCACGGCGACGATGCTCTGCACGGCGAAAAACGCGATGCCGATCCATCCGGCATAGAATGCGATCGCCGCGTAGAGCGCGGCCTCGGCGAGCAGGCCGGCGAGCACGCGGTTGCGCAGCGACCAGGCCGGGCGCCCGGTGCGCGCGAGCCGCTCGGCTTCGAGCCGCCACGCCGAGACGAAGCTGCCCCCGATCGCTCGCGGCAGGAACGCGTAGAGCCATTCGCCGCGCCGCGCCGTGACCGGGTCCGCCAGCGTCGCGACGCGCCGGTGATGGCCGAACACGTGCTCGATGTAGAAATGGTGGTAGGTGACGGAGACGAGCAGCACTTGGCCGAGAAACCGCTCCCACCACGCGCGGCGGTGGATCAGCTCGTGCGCGTCGGTGATGCCGATGCCCCCGCTCGCGAGGCCCATCGCGAGGCCAAGGCCGGCCGCGGACCAGGCCGACAGGCGGCCGTGATGGATTTCCGCCAACAGCCAGATCGCCATGCCGAATTGAAGCGGGACCCAAAGCCATGTGGGCACTGCATTGATCCAATGCGATTCCGGCGCGCGGGTGGATTCGGCTTTTCCGACAGCAAGATCAGCCAGCACCAGAACGACGTAGGCCGCGACCGGAAAAACAATGATCCAGTAGCCGCCGAAATAAGCGGCCAATCCGGTCGGTACGATCAGCAGGAGCGGCAGGAAGTACGGCACGGCGCCGGGCCCGGGGTTGACGCCGCCCGATCATAAACCGGCAATGGCGGCTGGCGCAGCAGTCAGAGACGAAAAAGGGCGCCACCCGCGGGCGGCGCCCCTTGTTCGTTCAGCCTTCCGCGCGGCGGCGGTCGCGGCCGCCGCGATCGCCGCGGTCGCGCCGCTCGGGGCGGTCGCCGCCCTCGCCCTCTTCGCGCGGCGGGCGCGGCGGGCGCGTGTCGGGCAGCTCCTCGCCGGTTTCCTGGTTCACGAGGCGCATCGAGAGCTTCACCTTGCCGCGATCGTCGACGCCGATGAGCTTCACCTTCACCTTGTCGCCTTCGTTGACGACGTCGGTGACCTTGTTGACGCGGTTCTGGGCGAGCTCGCTGATGTGCACGAGGCCGTCCTTGGCGCCGAGGAAGTTCACGAAGGCGCCGAAATCGACGCACTTCACGACCGTGCCGTTGTAGATCGTGCCCACCTCGGGTTCGGCGACGATGCCCTTGATCCAGTCGATCGCGGCCTTGGCCTTCACGTCGTCCACCGCCGCGATCTTGATCGTGCCGTCGTCCTCGATGTCGATCTTCGTGCCGGTGACTTCGGTGATCTCGCGGATCACCTTGCCGCCGGTGCCGATCACTTCGCGGATCTTGTCCTTGGGGATCTGGATCGTCGTGATGCGCGGCGCGTAGGTGCTGACCTCGGCGCGGGCCGCGGCAAGGCCCTTGGACATCTCGCCCAGGATGTGCATGCGGCCGGCCTGCGCCTGGTTGAGCGCCACTTCCATGATTTCCTTGTTGATCGACGTGATCTTCAAGTCCATCTGGAGCGAGGTGACGCCCTGCTCGGTGCCGGCGACCTTGAAGTCCATGTCGCCCAGATGATCCTCGTCGCCGAGGATGTCGGAGAGCACGGCGACGCGATCGCCTTCCTTGATGAGGCCCATCGCGATGCCGGCGCAAGGCCGCGACAGCGGCACGCCGGCATCCATCAGCGAGAGCGAGGAGCCGCACACCGTCGCCATCGACGACGAGCCGTTCGACTCGGTGATCTCCGAGACGATGCGGATCGTGTAGGGGAAGTCTTCCTTCTTCGGCAGGAGCGGATTGAGCGCGCGCCAGGCGAGTTTGCCGTGGCCGATCTCGCGCCGGCCGGGCGTGCCCAGGCGGCCGGTCTCGCCGACCGAGTATGGCGGGAAGTTGTAGTGGAGCAGGAAGTGCTGGCGCGATTCGCCGACCAGCGCGTCGATGATCTGCTCGTCCTGGCCGGTGCCGAGCGTGGCGACGACGAGGGCCTGCGTCTCGCCGCGGGTGAACAGCGACGAGCCGTGCGCGCGCGGCAGCACGCCCACTTCGGCCACGATCGGGCGCACCGTCTTGGTGTCGCGGCCGTCGATGCGCGTTCCGGTGTCGAGGATGCTGAAGCGCACGATGTCGCTTTCGAGATCCTTGAACACCTGCGGCGCGATCTTGGCCTTGGCTGCATCGTCGGCGACGAGCGCCAGCGCCTTTTCCTTGACGGCGCCGATGGCGGCGTAGCGCTCCTGCTTCACGCGGTTGCCGTAGGCCTTGCGCAATTCGCCTTCGAACTGCGACTTGAACAGCGACTTGAGCTCGGCCACCAGTGGCGAGGGCTCGGGCAGCGACCACGGCTCCTTGGCCGCCTTCTCGGCGAGCCGGATGATGGCCTGGATCGCGGGCTGGAACTGCTCGTGGCCGAACATGACGGCGCCGAGCATGACCTGCTCGGAAAGTTCTTTCGCCTCGGATTCGACCATCAGCACGCCGTCCACGGTGCCGGCGACGACGAGATCGAGGTCCGACTTCGTCATCTGATCGAGCGTGGGGTTCAGCACATATTGGCCGTCGACATAGCCGACACGCGCGGCGCCGATCGGACCCATGAAGGGCAGGCCCGAAATCGTGAGCGCCGCCGAGCAGCCGATGAGGGCGACGATATCGGGGTCGTTCTCGAGATCGTGCGAGAGCACCGTCGCGATGATCTGCGTGTCGTGGCGGAAGCCGTCGGCGAACAGCGGACGGATCGGGCGATCGATGAGGCGCGAGGTCAGGACCTCTTTCTCGGTCGGGCGGCCTTCGCGCTTGAAAAAGCCGCCGGGAATCTTGCCGGCGGCGAAGGTCTTTTCCTGGTAGTGCACGGTGAGCGGGAAGAAATCGACGTCGCGCTTGGGCTCGCGCTCGCCGACGGCCGTGCAGAGCACGGTGGTTTCGCCGAGCGTTGCGAGAACCGCGCCGTCTGCCTGGCGGGCCATGCGGCCGGTTTCGAGGATGAGCTTGCGCCCGCCCCAATCGATTTCTTCACGATGGACTTGAAACATAGTCTTTCCTTTGCGGACATGATGCGGCCTGGCGCGCGGGCAGCTTTCGGGATGCGCGCAAGGCCACGCGGCGATCGCCCCCATGGGCGAAGCCGTGACGTTGGTTTTGAGCCGGAGGGCGGATCCCGCCGGCGCTTACATGGAAGATCGCTGCCTGACCCTCGCCCATCCGGGCGCCTTTAGCGACGAATCTCCAGCCGCGCGATGACCGCCTCGTAGCGCTTCTGATCCTTGCGCTTCAGGAAATCGAGCAGCCGGCGCCGTTGGCCGACCATGAGCATGAGGCCGCGGCGCGAGTGATTGTCTTTCTTATGGCCTTCCAGATGGGTCGTGAGGTTACGGATACGTTCGGTGAGAATGGCGACCTGCACTTCGGGCGCGCCGGTGTCTCCGGCCTTGGGCGCGAACTGCTTGATCACTTCCTGCTTGCGGTCTGCCGTAATCGACATCGGGTTTCCTTTCGAGAAGCTAGAGGTTGAAGAGCCGCAACGGGTGCGCGAGCGCACCGTCCCAAGTCAGCAAAGCCACCGGTTTGCCTTCAGCCATGGCGTAGAGGGTTGCACCCTCCGCCAGGGCGTCGACGACCTTGCGGTTGTCGCTGCGGAGTACGGGCACCGGCCGGCCTTGCTTCAGGCGATCGGCCTCTCGTCCGGTCAGGGCCAGCGCCGGGATGTCGTCCAGCGCGGTCTCGATCGGCCGCAGAAGTGCCAGTAACGAATCGGCGGGGCCGCTGGCCCCGCTCGGGTCGGGAATATGGCTCATTTCCTCCAGTTTTGCCAGAGCGACGGCTTGGGCGAGGGTAAAAGGCCCCACCGCCTCCCGGCGGAGCGCCGAGACGTGGCCGACCGTGCCCAGCGCCAGCGCCAGGTCGCGGACCAGGCTGCGGACATAGACGCCCTTGCCGCAGACGGCCCGGAACTCGGCGTGGTCCGCGTCGGGCAGCCCCAAGAGCTCGAGCGAATGGACGACGATCTGCCGCGAGGCCAGTTCGACGGCCTCCCCGGCGCGGGCAAGCGCATAGGCGCGCTCGCCCTCGACCTTGATTGCTGAATAAGCCGGCGGGCGCTGATCGATGACGCCGGTGAAGCGAGGCAGCTCGGCGCGGATCTCCGCTTCGCCGGGGCGCGTCTTGCTCTCGGCCGTGACCCGGCCTTCGCGATCGTCGGTTTCCCGCGCCTCGCCCCAAGCCGCTGTAAAGCGGTAGATTTTCCGCCCCTCCATGGCGTAGGGCACGGTCTTCGTGGCCTCGCCCAGGGCGATCGGCAGGATGCCGCTGGCGAGCGGATCGAGCGTGCCGGCGTGGCCGGCCTTTTGCGCATCGAAGATGCGGCGGACCATGCCCGTGGCGCGGGTGGCGGTGACGCCCTCGGGCTTGTCGAGCACCAGCCAGCCGCTGATCGGGCGGCCGCGCTTTTTCCTAGCCACGGGGCGATCGCCGCGGGCGCTTTCCGGGCGGCGGCGGGGGCGCGAGATCGCGCGCGACGCGCGGATCGTGCAGCAGTGCGGTCACACGATCGGAGGCATCGAAGGTGCGGTCGGGCTCGAAATGGAGCTGCGGCGCGTAGCGGAGGCCCACCGCGCGCGTCACTTCGCCGCGCAGCAGCGGCGCCTCTCGGTTGAGCGCGGCCACGATCTCGTCGCGGTCGCGGCCGGCCAGAGGCATGACGAACACGGTGACGTGCCGGAGGTCGGGCGTCGTGCGCGCCTCGGTGACGGTGATGGACACGTCGCGCAGCCCCGGATCGCGGAAGTGGCCTTCCGCGAAGATTTCCACCAGCGCGTGGCGGATCGCTTCGCCCACGCGAAGATGGCGGCCGGACGCGCGTTCGTGATCGTGACCTTTTCGCATTTCCGTGGGACCGCGCGCCTCCAGGCGCGCCACGTACTGGTTGCGGCGATAACGAGCACGGCTGAAGCCTCGCGGTACCACAGAAGGGCCGCGCGGCCCGCCGCTTACAGCGTCGCCGCGACTTCCTCGACGACGTAGCACTCGATCTGATCGCCCTGGCGGATGTCCTGATAGTTCTCGAAGGCCATGCCGCATTCGAGGCCCGCCTTCACCTCGCGCACTTCGTCCTTGAAGCGCTTGAGCGTGGAGAGCGTGCCCTGGTGGACGACGACGTTATCGCGCAGCAGGCGCACGCCGCAGCCGCGCTTGACCACGCCCTCGGTCACCTTGCAGCCGGCGACGTTGCCGGCCTTGGTGATCTTGAACACTTCGAGGATCTGCGCGTAGCCGATGAAGCTCTCGCGCTTGATCGGCGCGAGCAGGCCCTCCATCAGCTTCTTCACGTCGTCGGCGATGTCGTAGATGATCGAGTAGTAGCGGATGTCGATGCCCTCGCGCTGCGCGAGATCGCGCGCCTGCGCCGAGGCGCGGACGTTGAAGCCGATGATGAAGGCACCCGACGTCTTGGCGAGCGTGACGTCGGACTCGTTGATGCCGCCGACTCCGGAGAGCAGCACGCGCACCTTCACCTTGTCGGTGGAGAGGCCCTCGAGCACGTTGACGATGGCCTCGGCCGAGCCCTGCACGTCGGATTTCACGACGACGCCGAGCTCTTTCGCGGCGCCCTCGCTGATCCTCGAGAACATCTGCTCGATCGTGCCGCGCGCCACCGCGCCGCGCTCGCGCGTCTGACGCGTGCGGTATTCGGTGATCTCTCTCGCGCGCGCCTCGTCGGCGACGACCGAGAACGGATCGCCCGCCTGCGGCACGCCCTGGAGGCCGAGGATCTCGACCGGCATGGAGGGGCCGGCCGACTTCACCTGCTCGGCGCGCTCGTTGGTGAGCGCCCGGGCGCGGCCCCATTCGTTGCCGGCCACGACGATGTCGCCGACTTCGAGCGTGCCCTTCTGCACGAGCGCGGTCGCCACCGGGCCGCGGCCGCGATCGAGCCGCGCCTCGACGATGGTGCCCTGCGCCTCGCGCTCCGGATTGGCCTTGAGTTCGAGCAGCTCGGCCTGGAGCAGGATCGCCTCCTCGAGCTTGTCGAGGTTGGTGCCCTTGATGGCCGAGACGTCGACGGCGATGGTTTCGCCGCCCATCTCTTCCACCACGATCTCGTGCTGCAGCAGCGCCTGGCGCACCTTCGTGGGATCGGCGTCGTGCTTGTCGACCTTGTTGACCGCCACGATCATCGGAACGCCCGCCGCCTTGGCGTGCTGGATCGCCTCGATCGTCTGCGGCTGCACGCCGTCGTCGGCCGCGACCACGAGCACCACGATGTCCGTCACCTTGGCGCCGCGCGCGCGCATCTGCGTGAAGGCGGCGTGGCCCGGCGTGTCGAGGAACGTGATCTTGGCGCCCGAGGGCATCGTCACCTGATAGGCGCCGATGTGCTGCGTGATGCCGCCGGCCTCGTGCGCGGCGACGTCGGTCTTGCGCAGCGCGTCGAGCAGCGAGGTCTTGCCGTGATCGACGTGGCCCATGATCGTGACGACCGGCGGGCGCTCCTTGAGCGTCGCGGGATCGTCGGTCTCGCCCTCGACGCCGGCCTCGACGTCGGACTCGGAGACGCGCTTCACGCGGTGGCCCATCTCGGTCGCGATCAGCTCGGCCGTGTCGGCGTCGATGCTCTGCGTGACGGTGGCCATCACGCCCATCTTGAACAGGATCTTGACGACGTCGGCGCCCTTTTCGGCCATGCGGTTGGCCAGCTCCTGGACGCTGATGCTCTCGGGCAGCACGACTTCACGCGACACTTTCTTCCGCTCCTGCGGCTGCTGCTCGGCATGCGCCTTGCGCTTTTCCTTCTCGCGCGCGCGGCGGAACGCGGCGACCGAGCGCACCCGCTGGATGCCCTCGCCCTCGTCGATGGCCTGGTTGATCGTGAGCTTGCCGCGGCGGCGCTCGGTGGGCTTCGGCGAGACCGCCGGCGTCTTCTTCTGCCGGCCGCGCTTCGCCTTCGCCTCGTCCTCGTCCTCTTCCTCGACCGGGGCCGCCGGAGCGCCGGGGACGGCAGCTTCGGCCGTCGTGGCCGGCGCCTCTTCCACGCCCGCGGGCGCTTGCGACTTCACGATCAGGCGGCCGCCCACCTGCTGGGCGGCGAGCTGGCGCGCGAACTCGTCCTGGCGGACGCGCTCGGCATCGAGCGCCTGAGTGCGCAGAGCCTGCTCCGGGTCGGGCTCCGCCGCCTTGCGGCGCGGCTTGTCGTCGACCGGCGGGGCAGCCTCCTCGACGGAGGGGGCCAGCGCCTCGACCACGGGCTCGGCCGGTGCCGGCGCCGGAGCCTCGGCGGCCGGCGCTTCCACGACGTCCGGTTGCGGCGCCGGCGGCATCGGCGCCTCGGCGAGTGCCTCCGCGGCGCGCGCCTCGATGGCGCGCGTTTCGGCCGGCGTGGGGTGCTCGGCGCGTACCTTCGCGTCTTCGAGCGCGCGCAGGCGCGCGTGCTTCTCGGCATCGGAGAGCGCGTGATGCGCTTCGCGGCCGAGATCGTGGCCGGAAGTCGGCTTGAACGGGCTGACCTCGCCGCTCTCGGCCTCGGTCATCTCGCCGGTCTTCTCGCCGCGCGTGAAGGTGCGCTTCTTCTTGACCTCGACCGACACCTGCTTGCTGCGGCCATGGGAGAAGCTCTGCTTCACCATGCCGGCATCGACGGTTTTCTTGAGCTCGAGGCGGCCGGGCCGCGCGAGGCTCAGAGGTTTCTTGCTATCGGTGGTCTCGGGCATAAGGGTGCTGGTTCCTTAATGTCGATGGCCGCGCGCGGGGCGCGCGGATTGTGCCTCTCGGGCCCTGAGACCCTCGAGGCGCCGGAGTTCGCGGGCGAGTGTTTCTGCGAGACGGCCGGGCTTCACTCCCATGTGGACGATGGCATCGCGTTTCAGGGCCGCGCCGAGTTCGGCGGCGGAGAGGACGGAATGGCGCTCTCCGCCGAAGCGGGCGGCGAGATCGGCCGCATCGCGGCCCTCGCTGTCGGAGGCGGCGAGCAGCAGCGCCACGGTTCCTTGGCCGATCGCGGCCTTCACCTGATCGCGGCCGACGAAGATCTGGTCCGCGCGGCGCGCGAAGCCGATGAGCGCGATGCACCGCTCGGCGAGCATGCGCTCGATCCGCTCGGCGAGATCGGCGGGGGGCTTGGCCGGCGCGCGGAACGCATGCGCGAACATGTTCTTGGCGCGCGCGGCTTCCACCGCGGAATACGTCGCGCCGACCCAGACGCCGCGGCCGGGCAGGCTTTCGGCGAGATCGGGCACCACGGCGCCCTCCGGGCCGAGCACGAAGCGAATGAGCCCGGCCCGCGGCGCGCTTTCGCGCGTCACGATGCAGCGCCGCTCGGAGACCTTCTCCGAACGCCGCGCCGGTTCATTCACCTCGGTCATGCCCGGGATCATCGCGCTTACGCCGCCGCTCCTTCCTTGACCGCTTCTGCCTCGGGCTTCTTCCACTCGAAATCGTCGCCGAAGACGCGCTTGCGCGCCGCGAGCAGGATCTTTTCCGCTTCCTCGTGTTTCAGCGGGCTCGAGCCGAGCGCGTTGTTGAGCCGGTGCGGCTTCATGTAGTTCAGCATCTCGGCCGTGAGCGCGATCTTGCCGTCTTCGGGCACGGATTTCGCGAGCAGCTTGGCCCGCCGCTCGTCCTTCAGATGGCCGAACTCGTCGGGCGAGATCCGCGGCGGCGCGTCCATCATGTGGAAGCGCAGCTCTTCGGTGGTGAGATCGGCGAGATCGTCCATCGTCTTCACGCCGGCCTCGCCGAGCTTGACGAGGCGCTGCGGATTGAGCTCGTCGATCTCGGCCACGGCGTCCTC
>CAYZSG010000051.1:0-26397 GCA_964481045.1 uncultured Candidatus Odyssella sp.
TGCGCGAGAGCACGTCGATCTCGCCCGACTGCAGCGCGGTGAAGCGCTGCTGCGCGCTGGTCGGCTTGAACTGCACCTTGTTGGCGTCGCCGAAGATGGCGGCGGCGATGGCGCGGCAGACGTCGACGTCGATGCCCGTCCAGCGGCCCTGGCTGTCGGCGATCGAGAAGCCGGCGAGGCCCGTGTTGACGCCGCACACCAGCGAGCCGCGCTTGCGGATGTTGTCGAGGTCCTTGCCGGCGAGAGCCGGACCCGCGGCGAGAGCGGCGGCGACGACCGTCGCGGCCGCGATTGCGAGCTTTTTCATGATTTCTCCCATGCTCCTCTCGTTTGCCGTGCGGAGCCCGCGCATCGCGGCTCCTGTTTTCGAGGCCGGCTGGCCGTCCCCTCAGTCAGACGCTCGGCCGCCTCCTGCGGGATATAAAAGCGGGATAATGCCTTGGGTGCAAGCGGAAGGCAGCGTCATTGGCGACCGTGGCGCGCCGCGCAAAGGCATGACATGATGCCTTTTTTCGCGCCATCACACAGATCGCAACTGAAAATGAAGCCTTCGACGACCCTCGTCTCCGCCGGCCGCAATCCGCGCCGCCACTCCGGCGCGGTCAACGTGCCCGCCTTCCGCGCCTCCACGATCACCGCGCCCGATCTCGCCACGTGGGAGGCGTCGCGCAATCGCCGCTTCGAGAAGGATGCGGTGGTTTACGGCCGCTGGGGCACGCCCGCTTCGCAGGCTCTCGAGGACGCGGTCGCCGCGATCGAGGGTGCCGATCGCGCGGTTTCCCTGTCGTCGGGCATGGCGGCCTGCGCGAGCGCGATTCTCTCGGTCGTGAAGACGGGAGACCACCTGCTGGTGCCCGACAACGTCTATCAACCGGTGCGCGGCTTCGCGAACGGCTTCCTCAAGGAGTTCGGAGTCGAGGCGACGTTCTACGATCCGCTCGTCGGGTCGGGCATCGCGAAGCTGATGCGGCCGAACACGCGCCTTCTCTACCTCGAGGCGCCGGGCTCGCAGACGATGGAGATGCCGGACACCCGCGCGCTCGTCGCCGAGGCCAAGGCGCGCAATATCCGCACCGCCTTCGACAACACCTGGGGCACGCCGCTTCTGTTCCGCCCGATGGATCACGGTATCGATCTCTCGATCAACGCCGCCACGAAGTACTACGTCGGCCATTCCGACGCGATGCTCGGCATGGTCGCGATGCGCGAGGAATTGTTCGAGCGCGTCAAGACAGTCGCGACGGCCTATCTCGGAATCTGCGCGGGCTCGGAGGAGATCTATCTCGGCTTGCGCGGGCTGCGCACGATGGCCGTGCGCCTGAAGCGCCACGGCGAGAGCGCGTTCGCAGTCGCGCGCTGGTTCCAGACCCGCCCCGAGGTGGAGCGCGTCCTGTACCCCGCCCTGCCCGAGGATCCCGGCCACGCGATCTGGAAGCGCGACTTCGGCGGCGCGTCCGGCCTGTTCTCGGTCGTCTTCAAGCCCTGCGCCAAGGCGGCGCTGGCGCGCTTCGTGGACGGGCTCGAGCATTTCTCGATCGGCGCCAGCTTCGGAGGCTACGAGAGCCTCGTGCTGCCGTTCGATCCCAGCCACTATCGCACGGTCACGAAGTGGGAGGCGAAAGGCCCGTGCCTGCGATTCCATATCGGCCTCGAGGACGTGGACGACCTGCTCGAAGACCTGGAACGCGGGTTTTCGCGCATGCGGGCCGCTGCTTAGGCCGCGCGCGGCGAAAAAGGCCATGACCACATCGTCCGCGGACGCCACCCTTTCGGCCATTCAATTCGGCGCCGACGGCCTCGTTCCCGCCATCGCGCAGCAGCTCTACACCGGCGTGGTGCTGATGATGGCGTGGATGAATCGCGACTCGGTGCGCGAGACGCTGGAGACGGGCCGCGTCTGCTATTGGTCGCGATCGCGCGGCGCGCTGTGGCGCAAGGGCGAGACTTCGGGCCAGGTGCAGCGGCTCGTCGATCTCCGCATCGATTGCGACGGCGACACGCTGCTGCTGCTGGTCGACCAGACCGGCGTCGCCTGCCACACCGGCAAGCGGCGCTGCTTCTTCCGGCGCGCCGGCGAGGCCGGCCTCGAAGACGTGCCGATGGGCGCCGTCGATCCCAGGGCGCTCTACGGCAAGGCCGGCGCGTGAGCATGGACAGGCCAGGCGAATCGCCTTAAGCGGGCACAAACGGGGTGACGAGGCGCGAGGTAACGGCAATTCATGAGCTGGACGAATTACGCACTGGCCGAAGTGCGCGAAATCGGCGAGGGCCACCGCGCGCTCTACAGCAAGACACTCATTCCCAGGGACACGGTGATCGCGGTCTTCGACGGCCGCGCCGTCGTCCTCGATCTGAAGCCTGACGGCAAGATCGACTATGGCAACGAGGACCCCAACCTCCTCGTCCACCTCGCCGTCAGCAACGGCAAGTTCTACGGCATCGCGCCGATTCGCTACGACGAAGTGACCGGCGCGGACTTCATGAACCACTCGTGCAAGCCGAATTGCTACATCGAGCGCATGCTCGTGATCCGCGCCGCCGAGGACATCCCGCCCGGCACCGAGCTTACCTGGGACTACCGCATCAGCGATCTCGTCCCGCAGGGCCAGCCCTGCTGGTGCCCCGAGCCGAAGTGCATGCTGTAGGCCGCCGGGCTCAGCGCGCGAGCAAACGCTCCACTTCGCCGCGCTTCTGGCCGATGCAGTATTGGGTGCAGATATTCGCGCTCAGATCGCCGGCGCGGGGATAGGTGCCGACCAGAACTTCCTGGCCGATCGGAAACGTCGCGCCGCATGCGGCGCTGTTCAGCGCCGTCCTCACCGTTACACGCGCCGCGACGACGCCCTTGTGAACGGCGGTGACTTCGAACGTGTAGCGGCGCTCGTTGCCGTCCGCGCTCTCGGCCGTGGGCCGCCCGCGGAAGAAGACCGGCACGTTCCGCACGAACTCTTCGGCCTCGGCTTGGCAGCGGCAGGAGCAGGCCAGCGCCGGCGCCGCCGATGCGGCGAGGCTGGCGGCCGCAAGCGAGAAGGCAAGGCGCAGTCCTCCGCCCCTCGCCGCCATCACAGCGGATCCCGCTTGTGCTCGCCGGGCTTCATCACCTCTTCGCGCGGCGTGATGCGGTCCATGAGCGCGAGCATCAATCCGCTGGTCACGAAGGTGAGATGCGTGACGACGAGCCAGAACATCTGCCGGTCGTCCACGGTCTTGTCGGCGATCTTCATGAACGATTTGAGCAGGTGGATGCCCGAGATCGCCACGATCGAGGCGACGAGCTTCAGCTTCAGGCCGCCGAAGTCGACCGTGCCCATCCAGTCGGGCCGATCCTTGCTCGCCTGCGCGGTCTCGATCTTGGAGACGAAGTTCTCGTAACCGGCGAAGATGACGGTCAGCAGCAGGTTGCCGGCCAGCGACATGTCGATGAGGGTCAGGACCAGCAGGATCACGTCCGCATCCTTGATGCGCACGGTCTTGCCGTCGACGACGTGATAGCCGCTCACGACGGCCGGAATCTCGTGTGCGAGCTCGCGCAGGAACGTGATCATCAGCAGCACGAGGGCCAGCGACAGCCCGAGATAGAACGGCGCCATCAACCAGCGGCTCTGGAAGATGATCTTCTCGATGATGGTCTCGACTCTCTTCATGGTTCTCCAATGCGGGGATATCCGCCGGCCGGCGTGGTGCGGCAGGAATGGCGCGCCCGGCAGGACTCGAACCTGCGACCCACAGCTTAGAAGGCTGTTGCTCTCATCCGGCTGAGCTACGGGCGCTTACGCGGCGAAGCGGCGCTCAGGATACGCGATCCCACCGGAAATTGCTCGCATAGCTCTTCGGGCGGACGGCGCGCTCCCTGGGCTCGAACACTTCGTGGTCGATCTTGCGTCTTCGGCAATAGGCGATCGCCTCCTCCTTCGTGTCGAAGTAGAGGCGCACCTGTTGCGCCGTGTCTCCCGAGCCGACCCAGCCCATCAGCGGATCGTTGGTCTTGCGGTCGGCGGGCTCGAACTCGAGCACCCAGGCACGAGTGTTCGCGCGCCCCGACTGCATCGCCGTCTTCGCCGGCTTGTAGATCCGTGCAACCATTCTCTGAACCGTCACATTCATGGTCGGGGTGAGAGGATTCGAACCTCCGGCCTACAGCTCCCAAAGCTGCCGCTCTACCAGGCTGAGCTACACCCCGCCGGCGCTCAAATACACGAATCGCCGCAGCAGCGGCAAGCGAGCCCGGCAGAAACCGCCTCAATCCGCTCCGTGCAACAGCCGGAAACTCCGGAATTCCACGTCGTTCCGGTCGTCGGTGAACGGCCGCAGGCCCTCCGCGGCGGCGGCCGGCCGGAAGGTCGGGCGCACCCGGGTCAGCACATGGGCGAGATTGGCATCCGCCGGCTCGGCTTCAAGACGCGCCTTGATGGCGGCGAGTTCGGTGGGCCGGTTCGTCGCGACCAGCAGATAGTTGCCGAAGCTCGCCGCATACACGTTTGGGAACACGGATTGCAGCGTGCGCACGAACGGCGCGATGTGCTCCTCGCCGCGCCGGCGCGACAGCACGTTCATCAATAGCACGCCGTTCTCGGTCAGCCGTGAGCGGGCGAGCGTGAAGAACTCGGCGGTGGCCGTGAAGAACGGGATCGAGCCGGTGACGTAGAGATCGATCGCGATCACGTCGTAGCGTTCGCCGGTCTGCGCCAGGAACCAGCGTGCATCCTCGGCGACCAGGCGGATGCGCGGATGATCCTTCAATCCGAAATAGTCGCGCGCGACCTGCAGCACCGCCGGATCGAGATCGACGCCGGTGATGTCAGCGTCGGGGAACACGGTCGCGATCTGTTTCATCGCAACGCCGCCCGCGGCACCAAGCATCAGCACCTTGCGCCCGCCATTGAGATGCGGCCCGAGCAGGAACAGGTCGAAATACTCGCCGGTAAGCACCTGCCCTTTCACCTCGAGCGTCTGCACCCCGGTCGTGTAGTTGAGATAGAGCGCGCGCACGTTCGGGTGATCATGGACCTCGATGATGTTGTGGATCGATTCGGTGCGCAGGATCACATGCGCCGGCAGCGCGGGCGGCCACGGGTAGAGCAGCGCGAAGGCGCCGATCGTGGCGGCGATGCCGCGCCATTGCCGTGTCTCGGCGAGCAGCGCGGTGAGCGCGATCGCGACGAACGCCGACGCGAGATAGTGGCCGAGGCGCGTGCCGATCTCGGGGATCACGAGGAACGCCGTGAAGAACGTGCCGGCGATGCTGCCGACCGTGGAAAGCGCGTAAACGCGGCCGGCGCTGCCAGCGATCCGTTCGTTCGCCGTGAGCTTGATGACGATCGGTGACGTCGTCGCGAGCAGCACCGAGGGAACGCCGAGCAGCGCCGCGCTGGCGATCACGGCGCCCCAGGCCGGGCCGAATCCCCTGAAATGCGGCAACAGTGCATCGGCGATCAGCGGGATCAGCGCGACACAGGCGGCCGATACGGCGAGCGCGATGAGTAGGAAGCGCCGCGCGCCGGGCCTGTCGCCGACGCGGCCGCCGAGTGCATAGCCTGCGGCGAGCGCGGCCATCACGACGCCGATGAGGGCGCCCCATTGATAGATCGAGTATCCGAAGAACGGCGCCAGCAGGCGTCCGCCCAGGATCTCGATCTGCATGATCACCCAGCCGGAGAGGAACGCGACGGCGAGCGCGAGCCATGCGCGGCGCCGCGCCGGCGCCACGGGCGTCTGCTCGGGAATCTGCGAGTAAGAGGCGCGCTGGCGCTTGGAGTCGGGCGCGGGCTTGGGGCGGTCGTTCATGCGGCGGCTCGCTGGAATGGCTGCGCGAGCGCGCGGATTTCGGAGCGCACGGGACCCTGCCGCGGCGCGTCGGCGAGCGTCGTGAACCACGCATCGGGAGGATCGCGCGCGAGCGAATGGGACCACGACACCTCTCGAAGCAATGCCTCCGCTTCACCGGGCAGCCGCGCGGGAATCGGCCGGCCGTCGAGCGTGGCCCAGATGCCGCTCCAGCAGCGTGCGACGGCCCAGGGATTGTAGCCGCCGCCGCCCAGCACGAGCAGGCGCGGCGCAAGTCGCCGCAGCCGCCGCACCGCGTTCCAATAGGCCTGATTGGAGAGCGCGAGCTTGCTCATCGGATCCTCGGCGAGAGCATCGGCGCCGCACTGAACGATCAGGGCCTCGGGCGCGAACGCCGCCACGCTGGGCAGTATGGCGTGCTCCAGCAGATAATCGAATTCGCTGTCATTGAATCCCTCGGGCACCGGGAAATTGAACACGCGCCGCGCCGGATCGCTGGCGGTGCCGGTGCGGGGCCAGCGGCCGGCCTCGTGTATCGAGGCGATCAGCACGCGCGGATCGCCGGCCAGCGCCTCTTCGACCCCGTCGCAATGATGAGCGTCGAGATCGACATAGGCCACACGCGCGAGGCCTTGATCGAGGAACGCGAGGATGCCGAGCACGGGATCGTTGAAATAGCAGAAGCCGCTGGCCGCGGCGCGGCGGCCGTGATGCGTGCCGCCGGCCGGGCTATGCACGATGCCGCCCTCGCGCAGCAGTTCGGCGGCGAGCAGCGTGGCGCCGCAGGCTGTGGCCGGACGGCGGAACACCTCGCCGAAGACCGGGTTTCCATTGGCACCGAGCCCGAAGCGCGCGCGCTGCTCGGGCGTCGCCTTCTGGGTCCGTTCGCACGCGGCGACCGCGGCGATGTAGTCCGGATCGTGGAAGCGCGCGAGTTGTTCGGGCGTCGCCGCCGGCGCGTCGAGATAGGCCTCGTCCGGCAGCCAGCCGAGCGCGCGGCAGAGATCCACCGCGAGCGAGACGCGCGGAATCGCGAGCGGGTGCTTCCCGCCGTAGCGCGAGTGACGGTAGATCTCGCTGGCGATGAGGCGCGGCCGGTCCATGGCCGATTTGTCTAGGCCGGGCGGCTTCCCGGCGCAATCGCGCATCGACAGCGGCCAAAGGCTCGCCTAAGACCCCGCATCGCGCCCACCGCTCCCGCCCTCGATGGAATCCGTCGCAAACATCGTCCTGCCGGTGTTCGGCATCGTGCTCTGCGGCTACGCCGCGGGCCGGCTGAAACTGCTCGGCCCCGGCAGTTCCGAGGCGCTCAACGGCTTCGTGTACTGGGTCGCGTTGCCGGCGCTGTTCCTGCAGGGACTCTCGAAGGCGCCGCTCGGGCTGATCTTCGATTGGCCGCTGATCGCCGCGTTCCTGCTCGCCATCGCGGTGATTTTCGTCGTCTCGATGATCGTGGCCCGCCTGCTGTTTCCCGGCACGCTTGGCGCCCACGCGCTGCACGCCCTCGCCGCGTCCTTCCCCAATTCCGGCTACATGGGCATTCCGCTGTTCCTGCTTGCCTTCGGCGAGGCCGGATCGCTGCCGGTCATCATCGCCAACGTCGCCCAGTCGATCACGGTGTTCTTCCTCGTGCTGTTCCTGGTCGAACTCGACGGCGGCACGGGGCCGATCGGCCGGCGCCTCGCGAAAATCGCCGCCAACTTGCTGGTCAACCCATTCCTGATCGGCTCGGCGTTGGGGCTTGGGCTTAACGCCTCGGGCATCGGCCTCAGCGGCCCGTTCGAGACGCTCGTCAAGACCCTCGCGGCCGCAGCCTCGCCTTGCGCGTTGTTCGCGCTCGGCCTTTTCATGGTCGGCAAGCCGATCACGCGCGGCCTGCCCGAGGTGAGCTGGCTCGCCTTCGCGAAGCTCATCCTGCACCCGCTCGTCGCGTGGCTGATCGCCGCGTATCTCTTCGCGCTGCCGGATTACACGGTGCGCGCGCTCGTGCTCGTCGCCGCCCTGCCGACCGGCGCGCTGGTCTTCGTCGTGGCGCAGCGCTACAACGTGTTCGTGCAGCGCGGATCGGCGGCCGTGCTGGCGTCGACGGTGATCTCGATCCTCACCATCTCCGCCCTGATGATCCTCTACGATGTCTGAAGCGCAGGGACTGCTCGCGGTCTGGGTCGACATTCCGGCGGCGCTCGAAGCCGATTTCAACGATTGGTACGATCGCGAGCATTTGGCCGAGCGCGCCGGCATCCCCGGCTTCCGCAATGCGCGGCGCTACGTCGCCGAAGACGCCACGCCGAAATACCACGCGCTCTACGAGACGGATTCGCTCGCGGTCTTCGCCTCGCCGGAATACCAGCGCTATCTTGGCCCGCTGATGACCGGCTGGAGCAAGCGCATCATGGGCGCGTTCGAGAACAACCATCGCCGCTGCTGCCGCTTCGTCGCGCGCGCCGGCGGGGGCATCGGCGCCGCGGTCGCGTCGCTGCGCTTCCGCGCGTCGGATGCGTTCGAAGACAAGCTGAAGGGTGGCGCGCTCGCCGCGGCGCTGAAGCCGAGCGGCGCGATCGGCGCCAAGGCGTGGCGTACCGACCTGGCCGCGACGTTCCCGGGCGGACCGCCGCCCGATGCCTTCGCCGAGACCGTCGTCGAGATCGAAAGCATCTCGCCTGCCGCGGCGATGGCGGGCGCGGAGGCCCTGCTCGCCGCCGTTCGCGATGTCGGCCCGCCGGTCTATCGCGGAATCTACCGGCTGCTGCACGCCTTGCCGGAATGACGACGAAGCCCTTTCTCGTGCGTTAGGGTTCGGCCATGAGCCAGAAGCCCAGCGCCCGCGCCCAGCGCCTCGCCCTCGGCGACATCGTCAGCGACCGGCTGCACCGGCTCCAACGGCTATGGGCGGCGAAGCGCGCAAGCCGCCGTTGGCCGGCGCTTGCCGATTTCACGGCGGACGAGCTCGCATTCGTCGACAACACGCTCTCGCTCGTCGACGTGCTGCGCGATCCGCTGCGCTTCCGCATGCGGCGCATCGGCCCCGCGGTCGAGGAACTGCGCGGTCCCGGCGATCTCGGGAAATTCGCCGACGATCTGGAACCGCCGGTGTACGGAGCGATCTTGCGCGAGTCCTACACCGAGTCCGTCGATGCCGCCGAACCGTGCTTTCATCTCGTGCAGTTCCTGCCCGGCGTGCGCCCCGCTCGATTTCCGCTCGCCTATGAGCGCGCGATTTTGCCGCTGTCGTTCGACGGCGTCGCGATCGACATGCTGATGATCGCAACCGATTGGTCGGAGGCGATCACCGCCGATCTCCGCAAGTTTCACGCCGAAGGCTGAGGCGCGGTCTCCGCCAAAAACTGGCGAGTCTCCGCGACCGCCTCGGCGAGGCCGACGCGGCGCACCTCGACGCCGGGCGGAAACGCGCCGCACAGGCGCGTCGGCAGGCGCGGGTCGAGCATCACGAACACGCCGTGATCGTCGGCGCGGCGGATCAGGCGGCCGAAGGCCTGCTTCAGGCGATAGCGCGTCTCCCGATCGGTGTAGCGCGCGCCGCCGAAATGCGCGTGGCGCGCGCGGTAGAGGATATCGGGGCGCGGCCACGGCACGCGGTCGAACACGATCAGGCGCAGCGAGCGGCCCGGCACGTCCACGCCGTCGCGGACGGCATCGGTGCCGAGCAGGCACGCATCTGGCTCGGCGCGGAAGATGTCCACCAGCGTCGCCACGTCGTAGCCGTCGATGTGCTGCGCCAGCAGCGGAATGCCGCGCGCCTCGAGTGGCGGCGCGATGCGCTGATGCACCTGCTTGAGACGCGCGATCGCTGTGAACAGGCCGAGCGCGCCGCCGCCGGCCGCGAGGAACAGCTCGCGGAACGCGGCCGCCACGGCATTGGTATCGCCGCCCGAGACGTCGCGCACGACGAACAGCCGCGTCTGCTTCGCGTAGTCGAACGGAGAATCCAGCGCCGCGCGCTTCGCAGGCTCGATCAGGTGACGCGCGCCGGTGCGCTCCTCGGCCGCGGCCCAATCGATCGAAGGCTCGCCGGTGCCGTCGCGCAGGCTTGCCGAGGTGACGACGGCGCCATGCGCCGGCCGCAGCACGTGCTCGGCGAAAGGCCGCGCCGGATCGATCCAGTGCCGGTGCATGCCGACATCGCTGTCGCGGCCGAAATCCCGCTCGACGGCGAGCCAGTCCACGTATTCGGGCGGCGTCTCCTTGGCGAGCGCCGCCAACATCGAGCGCCAGCCGGCGAGATCGACGAGCGCGCGACGGCGAATTGCGCGCGCCATCGAATCGAGCCGGATGCGCGACGACGTGTCGAGCGTCTCGGCCTCAGCTTCGAGCCGCAGCGCGAGGTGCTCGGCCAGATCAGTCAACGGCTTCAGCAGACCGGCCAACGCCTTGTCGAGCTCCTGCGCTGCCGCGGCGAGCCCTTCCACGAGCGGCGGCACGTCGCATTCGAGTCCGTAACCGCTGTCCGCATCGGCAGCACGCGCATACACCTGCTGGCGGACGAAGCCCAGGAAGCGCTCGGCGGCCCCCACGCCCTCGCCGTTCGCCGCGCGCGCAAGCCAGCCCTCGGAGGGCATTGCGCCGGCCGCGGCCACCGCGGTGTTGAGCAGGCGCTCGGATGCGGGATCGTCCTCGATCAATCCCTGCAAGCGTGCGCGCAGGCCGCGCGCGCGGCTGCGGCGCGACGATCCGGCTTCGGCGCCGCGCACCCAGCGGCGCAGCTCGGCCATTTCGAGGCCGGTCAGGTGGCCCGAGAAGACAGAATCGGCCGCGCCGAAGACATGATGGCCTTCGTCGAAGACATAGCGCAGCGGAAGATCGGCATCGGTTCCGTCGGCGGCGGCAAGCGCGGCCTGGATCATCACCAGCGCATGATTCGCGATCACGAGTCGCGCGCGGCGCCCGCGCCGGACCGCGTGCTCGATGAAGCAGCGCGAATAGTGCGGGCAGGCCGAATAGATGCACTCGCCGCGCCGGTCGGTGAGGCTGGCGACGAGGCCGCGCCCGGCGAGATCGGCGAGCCAGCCCGGCAGATCGCCGGCCACGACCGCGCCGTCGCGCGTGCGCGCGATCCATCGCGCGAGCAATCCGAGCTGCGGCACCTCGTTGAGGCGCAGGCGCGCGGCGGTCGCGGCGTCTTCGTAGTTGAGCAGGCAGAGATAGTTCTCGCGGCCCTTGCGCAGCACGACCTTGCGCCGCTTCTCGACCGGATCGGGATAGAGCTTGTCGAGCTCCTGATCGATCTGGTGCTGGAGGTTGCGCGTGAACGTGCTGATCCAGACCGCGCCGCCGTTCTTCTCGGCCCAGACGCTGGCCGGTGCCACATAGCCGAGCGTCTTGCCGACGCCGGTGCCCGCTTCCGCGACCGCGACTTTCGGGGCATCGACGCGGTCGCGCGGCGTGAAGGCGTGCGTCACCGCCGCCGCGTATTCCCGTTGCTGCGGCCGCGCCTCAGCGCGCGATCCGAGGAGCGCGAGCAGACGCGCATCGGCTTCCGCCGCCTCGACGGGAATGTCGCCGGACGGTGGCTCCGGTCCGCGCTCGGCCCATTCGGGCAAATCGCGCCACACGTCGAGCCCGGCGACGGCGCGCGAGGCGCCGCGCGGGTGCATCTCGATGCCGAGCGCGCCCAGCACGGCGGGCGCCCAGTTCCATCCGCCCGCGGCCATGGCCTGTGCGACCGGCCGAAGCTCGGGCTCGTAGGCCCGTTCGTCCGCGGCCAATTCTGCGAGGAGCGCCCGCACGGACATCTCCAGCGCATCGGCTTCGGCTTCGAGTCCGCGCGGGCTCGGCAGCGAGAGAGCTTCGGCCACGCCGCGGATCGTCGGCAGGCAGAAGCGCGCTGGCCGCGCGAACGCGTAAAGCTCCAGCACGTCGAAAGCGGGGAATGCCTTGAGCCCGAGCCGCCGCTGGATTGACGGACGAAAGCATACGAGCGGCCCCGCCCCGGCCTCGAGCCGCCGGCGCGCCTCGTCGAGGCCGATGCGACGGCTGGTACCGTCGGGTTCGCGCCACAGCGCTTCCGCGACGCCGAGCGCCAGCACCGGCAAGGCGGGCGCTCGGCCGCCGCGGTCGGGAGGTGGAACGCGTTCCATCGAAGGCACACTAGAGCAGCGGTGGCCGCGGCGACAGATTTGCCCTAATCTCCCGCATTGGCTAGAAAATGTGACAAGAACAGCCGGCGGCGCGATACGCGTCAGCACACCGAGCGCCCGGCGCCTCGAACTCGCATTGAACTCGCCCAGGCCCGCTCGCCCGACGCTGGATGAACCATCGATTCTCCGATTGCCGGCCGGGGCCGGTTTGAAAGTTCGCCCCGTGACCGCACCGGTCAAGCCCGACGACATCGCGCTGGTCAAACGCCTGATCGGCGGCGAGACCGACGCGTGGTCGGAATTCGTCGCGCGCTTCTCGTCGGCGATCTTCGGCGCCGTGATCAACACGCTGCGCAAGGCGGGCTTCAACGCCGACGACGGGGTCGATATCGCGCAGGACGTCTATGTCCGGCTGTGCAAGGACAATTATCACCTGCTGCGGCAATTCGATCCGCAGCGCGCGAGCCTGCGCACCTGGCTCGGAGTCGTATCCAGCAGCACGGCGATCGACTACCTCCGGCGCAACAAGCGGCAGGGCCTGCCGCTCGAATCGGTGCCGGAGGAACTCTATCGCGTCGATCCCAAGACCCCGGAACAAGTGAAGATTCCGCCGGGGCTTTTGTCGGAACGCCAGGCGCTGGTCCTGCGTCTACTCTACGACCGCGACATGGATGCGGCCGAAGTGGCGGCGATGCTGGGAATCGATTCGCAGACGGTCCGGAGCACCCACCACAAGGCCCTGGTGAAGCTCCGCAAGTACTTCGCCGACGACGAACATTAACCGGGGATGAACGGAACGCCCCCTTTCGTATAGGGTGCAATTGGGGAGACTAAGGTGACGGACAACGTGACCATGAACCCGGAAGACCGGGCATTATGGGATCGCTACGTTCGTCTGAGACGGGGGGCACCCGAGGGTGCCGGTGAACGGGAGCCGGTCGGCGGCAACGATGCCGCCCAGATCGCCGCTTACCTCGACCATCGTCTCGACGAATGGGAGTGCGCCGCATTCGAGCGGCGGCTCGTTGACGAGCCCGTACTGCTCGACGCCCTGATCGCCGCGCGCGACGCCGTGGCGGCGCCCGAACACGCGGCCCCGCAGGCGCTGACCGCGTATGCGCTGAATCTCGTTCCGGCGCGGGCCGCGGGCGCGGTCCACACGCCATCCCGCGCCGCAGCAATGCCGCGCCGGCGCTGGTTCCTGCCCGCCCCCGCCTTCACCTGGTCGCTGGCGACGGTGGCGTTCCTGGCGGCCTTCGTGGGCGGTGCCTTCCTGACCTGGGAGCTGATGGAGCCCCCGGTGATCGCCCAGCGGGACCCGATCAAGGACGAGCTGCGCCCCGGCAACAATTCGATCTTCGACGATCCCGCCAAGACCATCTTCGACGGCATGGACTCGTCGGACGAATAAATTAACGATACGGGCAGCGAAGGAAGCTGCGGTTCGGCGCGTATCATCTCGCGGGAACGTGAACGGCCGCGGGGATTCGCGATGAAGCTTGTGCGTTTCGCGCTTTGTGCCACGCTTCTGCTGCCGCCGGCTTTCGCAGCGGCGCAGGCCCCTTCCTCGTCTCACAAGCTCACGGCCGAAGATGCGCGCCACCTGCTCGTGCGCACCGGCTTCGCCGCGCTGCCCGCCGAGATCGCGAAATTCCAGGGCCTCACGCGCGCCGAAGCCGTGCGGCGCATTCTTGCCGCCACGCGCAGCGAGGCGGTGACGCCGCCGCCCGCGTGGACTGGCGAGGTGCGCGATCTGCGCCCGCCCGGCCGCAATGCAAGCCCGGAAGAACGGCGCGCCTGGCTGCGCCGGCGGGTCGAAGAAGGGCTCGAGCTCGTGGGCTGGTGGTATCGCGAGATGATCGCGACTCCTTCGCCCCTCACCGAGCGCATGACGCTGTTCTGGCACAACCACTTCACCTCGGCGTTCCGCAAGGTGCGCGTGCCGGTTCTGCTCTACCGGCAAAACGTCACCCTCCGCCGACACGCACTCGGCAATTTCGCACAACTCGTGCATGCGATGGCCGCCGACCCGGCGATGATCGTCTATCTCGACAGCCTGCAGAACCGCCGCGGCTATCCGAACGAGAATTTCGCGCGCGAGCTGCTCGAGCTGTTCACGCTCGGCGAAGGACAAGGCTACACCGAATCCGACATCAAGGAGGCGGCGCGCGCCTTCACCGGCTGGAGTCTCGAGCGCGAGACGGCGTCTTTCCGTTTCCGCCCGTTCCTGCACGACGGCGGCGAGAAATCCTTCATGGGCAAGACCGGGCGCTTCAACGGCACCGACATCATCGACATCGTGCTGAGGCAGCCGCGCGTTGCTGACTACATCACGGACAAGGCCTGGCGCGAGTTCATCTCAGAGAAGCCCGATCCGGCGGCGGCGAAGCGCATCGCGGAGCGATTCCGCGCGAGCGGCTATGAGATCAAGATCCTTCTCGGCGAATTGCTCACGTCCCCGCAGTTCTGGGCGCCGGAGAATCGCGGCCGCCTCATCCGCTCGCCGGTCGAGCTGATCGTCGGCACGTTGCGCCAATTCGATCTGCCGCTGCCCGACAGCCGCATCCTCGCGTTGCTCGGCCGCGCGCTCGGGCAAGAGCCGTTCAATCCGCCGAACGTCAAGGGATGGCCGGGCGGCACGGCGTGGATCAACGCCAACACGCTGCTGATTCGCCAGCAGCTTCTCCGCCGTCTGACGTCGGGCGAAGTGCCGGCCGTCGAACGGCAGACCGCCGAAGGCGAGATGCAGGGCGAAACACCGTCGATGGCGCCGGAGGAGCGCGCGCGGAGGCAACGGGCGCTGGAGCGCCGCATGGCGCGGCGCGTCGAAGGAGTCGATCTCGACGCCTGGTACGCGAAGCTCGACGGAAGCTGGCAGTCGCCGGATCGCGTGTCGGCTCTGCTCGTGGCGGTGAAGCCGGTCAATCCGCCGCGGCCCGACAGCGATCCCGCGCGCTTCGTGCGGGATCTCGTGCTCGATCCCGCATTCCAGTTGAAATAGGTGCCCGGTGCGCCGCCGCGATCTCCTGCTCGCCGGTTCCGCCTCCGCCGCCTTCACGCTGCTGGCGCCGGGGGCGCTGGCGCAAGCGCGCGCCGCCGGCTGGCGCGCCGATCGCACGCTCGTCCTGATCGAATTGGCTGGCGGCAATGACGGATTGAACACCGTTGTTCCCTATGCCGATCCTGCTTATCAGCGCCTGCGGGCGGGCATCGCGATCAAGCGCGAGGCCGTCGTGCAGATCGACGAGAAACTCGGGCTGCACCCGTCGCTCGCGCCGCTTGGCGAGGCGTGGAAGGCCAACGAGCTCGCGATCGTGCAGGGCGTCGGCTACGAGAATCCGAACCGCTCGCACTTCCGCTCGATCGACATCTGGGACACCGCCTCGGGCAGCAGCCGATTGTTTACCGAGGGCTGGGTGTCGCGCGTGATCGGCGCAAGCCGCCGGCAGGCCGAACGCCTCGCCGACGCGGTGGTTCTCGGCGGGGGCACCGGGCCCGTGACCGGCGCCGGACTGCGCGCTGTCGCGATGGCCGACCCGCAGCGGTTCCTGCGCCAGGCGCAAGGTATGAAGGCCGCGGAGTCGCAGCCGGCGAATCCGGCGCTCGCGCATCTGCTCAAGGTCCAACACGAGGTCCAGGATACGGCGAGGGAGCTGCGCGGCGTGCTCGCGCGCGCACCCGAGGTGCGCGGCACGTTTCCGTCCGGGCCTTTCGGCCAGCAGCTCCGCGTCGCGGCGCGCCTCGTCGCCGCCAAGGCGGTCGTGCCCGTGGTGAAGCTCGCGCTCGGCGGGTTCGACACGCATGCCAATCAGCCGGGCCCGCATGCCAATCTTCTGCGTCAACTCGGCGAGGGCCTCGCCGCGTTCCGCAAAGCGGCCATCGAGGCGGGCCGCTGGAACGATGTGCTCGTGATGACCTACTCGGAATTCGGCCGGCGCGCGGCGCAGAACGGCAGCAACGGCACCGATCACGGCACGGCGGCGCCGCATTTCGTGCTCGGCGCGAAAGTGAAGGGCGGAATTTTCGGTCCGGCGCCAGATCTCGCAAATCTCGTCAACGGCGATCTGAAGCACGCGATCGACTATCGCAGCCTCTACGCTACGGCGGCGCAATCCTGGTGGGGCTTCGCGCGCACCAGCGCCTTCGACGGGCACACGCCTCTGCCCCTGTTGAAAGCGTAGCGGGCCTAGCGACGCTTCAGGAACGCCGGGACGTAGTCGCCGAAACCGGTCTGCTTTTCCGCGTCGGGCTGTTCGCGCTGCGGCTGACGCTGCGCCGGTTTTGGCGTAGCCGGCGGCGCGGCTTGACGCTGAGGAGCGCGATGCTCGGCGCGCGGCTCCTCGCGTTGACGCTCCTCGCGCCGCGGTTCCCGCTTGCGCGCCGCTTCCTTTGGCCGCTCTTCGCGCCGCGCTTCCTGCGGGCGCGCCTCCTCCGGCGCCGGACGAGCTTCTTCACCGCGCCCGCGGCCGCGGCCACGTCGGCGGCGGCGCGGCCCGCCGCCCTCCTCCTTCGGGCCCGCATCGGCTTCGCCGACCGCTGCGGGCTGCTCGTTCGGTTCCTCCGTCGCGGCGGCCGCGCCATGGCGGGCGATGCTGCGGCGTATGAGGCGTTCGATCGCGCCGAGGTTGCGGCCGTCGTCCGGCGTCACGAGCGTGAAGGCGCGGCCCGAGCGGCCGGCGCGGCCGGTGCGCCCGATGCGGTGCACGTAATCCTCGGCGTTGTACGGCACGTCGAAATTGAACACGTGCGTGATGTCGTCGATGTCGAGGCCGCGCGCGGCGACGTCGCTGGCGACGAGGATCGGGATCTCGCCGAGCCGGAACCGCTCGAGTGTCGAGGTCCGCTTGTCCTGCGTCATGTCGCCGTGCAGCGCGCCGGCCTGGAAGCCGTGCCGCGTCAGCGATTTGAACAGGATATCCACGTCGCGCTTTCGGTTGCAGAAGATCAGCGCGGTCTTGATCGTCTCCGAGCGCAGCAGGCCGCGCAGCACGTCGCGCTTCGCCGTCTCGCCTGGCACGGGCACCACGAAATCTTCGATGTTGGTGGCCGTCGTCGCCGGCCGCGAGACGGTGATTTCCTTAGGCGAGGAGAGAAATTTTTCCGCGAGGCGCCGGATCTCGGGCGGCATCGTCGCGGAGAAGAACAGCGTCTGCCGCAGCGGCGGCAGTAATGTGACGATCCGCTCGATGTCCGGGATGAACCCCATGTCGAGCATGCGGTCGGCCTCGTCGATGACGAGCACCTTGATATCGCGCAGCAGGATCTTGCCGCGCTCGAACAGGTCGAGCAGCCGTCCCGGCGTCGCGATCAGCACGTCGACACCGCGGTCGAGCGCTTTCTCCTGATCCGACATGCTTTCGCCGCCGATGATCAGCGCCTTGGTGAGCTTCGTGTGCTTTCCGTAGGTCGTGAACGCATCGGCCACCTGCGCAGCCAGCTCGCGCGTCGGCTCCAGGATCAGCGAGCGCGGCATGCGCGCCTTCGCCCGTCCGGCCGAGAGGATGTCGATCATCGGGAGCGTGAAGCCGGCCGTCTTGCCGGTACCGGTCATCGCGCAGCCGAGCACGTCGCGGCCGGTCAGGACGACGGGGATGGCTTGAGCTTGGATCGGCGTCGGATCGACGTATCCGGCTTCGGAAACGGCCTTGAGGACCGGCTCGCTTAGTCCCAGTTGGGCAAAACTCATGCGGCTCTGTTTTTGAGATTCTATGGCCGTGGGCGGACGGATGCCGGATGGCAGGGGCCGCAGCGGCCGCCAGCAATATCGCCCGTTCGCGGAATTTTTCAAGCGGGGCGTGGCGTTGGCGGCCACTCTATACCGGATCGCAGGCTTTCCGATCATGCGCCGCTCGCGTATGGTGCGGCCAAAGCGCACGCTCGCGCTCGCCCCCGACATGCCAGGAGCCGCCTTGACCGCCTCTCGCGTCGCATTCGCTTGCTTGGCTCTCGGACTTGTCGGCGCGACGCCGGCCAACGCTCAGGGGCTCGACGGCACATGGCGCGGGACGACCAGCGGAATGCCGAGCGGCGGCAATTGTCGGTCATTCACCTTCACGATCACGATCCGCGGCACGGCTGTCAGCGGCGGCGCCAGCACGCCGCATTCCGGTTCGCCGGTGTCGTGGGCGGTGAGCGGCGCCGTCTCGGGCCAGCGCGTGGTCCTGCTGGTCGAGTCGTCGGACCGCCGGCTGCGGAATCCTTCGACGCGCTGGCGCGGCGAGCTACGTGACGGTGCCCTGCATCTCGAGCAGATCGGCAGCCAGTCCTGCAATCCGACGCGCGCCGGCGACCTGAAGCGTTCTTGAGCCGCCATGAGCGATCCTATCCCGCTGATCCTGCTGCCGGGCCTGCTTTGCGACCGCGCACTATGGCAGCACCAGATCGAACATCTGGCGGATCTCGCCGAGTCGCACGTGCCCGATCTCGGCAGCGACGAGACCGTCGAGGTCATGGCGCGCCGCGTGCTCGACGCCGCTCCGCCGCGGTTCGCGTTGGCCGCGCTATCCATGGGAGGCTATGTCGCGCACGCGATCATGCGGACCGCGCCCGAGCGCGTCGCCCGTCTCGCTCTGTTCGACACCTCGGCCCGCCCAGATACGGACGAGCAGCTCACGCGCCGGCGCGGCCTCATCGAATTGGCCGAGAAGGGGAAGTTCAAAGGAGTGACGCCGCGCCTGTTGCCGCTTCTGATCCACCCCGACCGGCTCGACGATAAGGAACTCACGGAAGCCGTGATGGGCATGGCCGAGCGCATCGGCAAGGCCGCGTTCCTGCGCCAGCAGAAGGCGATCATGGCCCGGCCCGATAGCCGGCCCCATCTTCCCGGCTACAAATGCCCGACGCTCGTGTCCGTCGGGCGCTCGGATGCCATCACGCCCATCGAGGTTAACGCGGAAATGGCGAGCCTCATTCCGGGCGCGCGCTTCGTAGTAATAGAGCACTCGGGGCATTTGCCTACGATGGAGCAACCGGTGGCGGCCACGGCGCTCTTGCGCTACTGGTTGCAGGGCTGAAGAATTGGGGCATGCGGGAGTTCGGGGTCGCAATAGCGCTGGCGATCGCGCTGTGCGCGCACGACGCGAGAGCGCAGAACGACCGGCCGCGTCCGAGCTTCGATTGCGCTGGCGTCGAAAGCCGCGTGCAGATGACGATCTGCAACAGCCAGGATCTCTCCGAGCTCGATCGCGATCTCGCGCGCTACGTGTTGGCGCTGAAGACGACACTTTCGGACGAAGCGTCGCGCGCGCTCGACGGCGGGCAGACCGCCTGGGAACGCGCGCGCGACACGCAGTGCAATCGCGTGATCGGTGAGATCGACCCCGATGGGCCGGTCTATCGCTGCCTGATGAGCATGTACCGAAACCGTCTCGTGCAGCTCGGTCAGCAAACCGAGCGCCAGCGCGCCGAACGCGGCCGCGCCATCTCCGGCTATTACCGGTATGTCGATCGCGGCGTCTCCGGCGAGATGTGGGTGATCGCCTGGCCCGAATCGACGGTGACGGTCCTGATCGATACACTGACGCTGCCCGACGCGCCGACCTGCGCGTTCCGCATGGAAACGTCCGATGGCGGACGCGACATCGACGGCTTCTCGCAGCACGCGCCCGAATGCCGGGTGGCCATCACGTTCGAGGGCCGCGCGGCCAGCGTGGCTTCCTCAAACTGCGCCGCGGTCTGCGTGCTCAACGGGCGGATCGACGGCGTCTATCGGCGGTGACCATGGCAGCGGAATTCACGACGCTCGCGCTCACCTGGAAGCCCAATCAGTTCCTGGTGCTGCCGGCCGGATACAAGGCGCAGGCAAAGGCGCATGCCGAGAGTCCCGTCTTCGCGAGGCCCCCCGATCAGGTGCTCGATGCGCTGAAGCGCGTGGCGCTGGCCGAGCCGCGCACGACGCTGCTCGCCGAGGATCGCGCGAAGCGGCGCCTTGCGCTCGTCCAGAAGAGCAAGACGTTCCGGTTTCCGGATTTCATCGATGCCGAAGCCGTGCCGCTCGCCGACGGACGGACCGGACTCGCCATCTACAGCCGCGCCAAGTTCGGCATCCGCGATTTCGGCGTGAACCGCGCGCGCATCGAGCGCTGGCTCGCCGCGCTGACGCGCGAGTTGAGCTGAGGCGGGCGGCGCGCGGCCGCCCGGCTCACTCGAACGCGCGCTTGCCGGCGCGGCCGACGGCCGAAATGTCCTTGCCGATACCTTCGATCGTTCCGCAGGCCGTGGTCGCGCCAAGGGCGAACCCGCCCAGCAGCACGGCGCCCGCCACTTTCAGCACGACGATCCAGCGTAAAATCATGGGACGCTCCCTGCCCATCCCAACCCCTTGGGAAGGCCATCCAATTTCCATCTATATTTTGTAGGCGATCTGTGCGCGGCCGCGCAAGAACATTGTTTGTACGGAAGCGGGGCGTTGCGCGTTTCCATCCAGCAAACCGATGGGCTCGACGTCAGCGTTTCTTGAAGAACGCCTCGGCGCCGCTGCGGTGGTCTTGCTTCTTCGCGATGGCTGCGCGCGCCCGAGCAATCTCGGCTTCGAGATCGGCGATGTAGTCCTGGAGTTCGGCGACGCCGAGACCTTCGAGGTCGCGCGGCTTTGGCTTCTGCTTCTTCGGCTCGAGTTCTTCCGGGTCGATCGCCATGGCCTTCATCCGATTGGCCAGCCGACGATAGCGTGATCCCGTGCAATCGTCATCGGCATGTGACCCGGGTCACTGCGGCGGGCAGGTGTTGCGGGTACATTCCGCCTCGACACAACGGAAGTCTCCCCTCCTCTCATCCGCTGTGTCGGCCCCCCAGGCCGAAAGCCCCGCTGGTACCCGCCCGGCGGGGCTTTCAATTTCTGGTCCACTTCATTTGGGGAAAATTAACTCTAATATTTCACGGTGCCATCCAGCACGGGGCTGGACCATGGCTACCGTTTGGGACGCCGCACGAGCGCTGCTTGCGACGGCGGGCACGGAAGAGGCCGCGACGGCCGCCGCGCTCGAACTGGCGGCGCTGTGCCTCCGTGCTCGGGAGTTTGCCGAGGCGGAGTTCTGGCGGGCCGCGGCCGATGCCGTCGCCTGGGAATGCAACCCGCAGCCTCTGATCGCGCCGCGGCTCGGCGCTGATTCCGAAGGGCCCGCGCGCATTCGCCGTTTGGACGCACGGCGACGGCTCAACCTCCCCAGACATCGTTCGACCGTCTTGCGCTTCCGGCGCGATCTGCGGGAACTTTGGGACCGATACCGCGCGCCTGACGCGCCGATCCGCGATCCCAAGGGAGACCCGGACACCTGACCGCAGGTAGTGCCCGCCGACGACGCGAAAAGCCTCGCGGTCGCGCAGGCGCATCTGAAACAGCAAGAGATGGCCTGGCGCTCCGCTTATGAAGGTCGGCAGGTGACGATATTCCCGCGAGAGCAACCCGCGGACGTTCACACCGGCCGTCTTCGGCAGATGCAAAAAGATCAACCGCTCGCCGGGGTCAGGTGTCATGGACCGGCCCATTCGATCTGCTGACGGCTGCTGCGGTTTTAGCCGAGAGCCTGGAGTTCGGCACGTCGCAGGACGCACATCGCAACAAGGCCTCCTGAGTCATGCCTTGAGGAGTGTGAAATAACATAATGAAAAGTCTAGTGAGTGTGTCTCCACCTACTCCAAGGAAGCGCTATCCGCTTCGTCCTACAATTCGAACTTGAGACGATTGACAGCTCAAAAAATTGCAATTACAAATATTGCAAAATCAAGTTTCACCTAGGGAGGCACGGCCATGGAGTTCGGCTACTTCACGCTGAGCGATAACCATTATCGCAACAACCCGCGGACGGCGAACGACTTCGTGCTGGAGATCCGCGAGCAGGCGCTGCTCGCCGACAGGCTCGGCTATCACTCCTGCTGGATTGGCGAGCATCATTTCGACTCGCTTGGCGTGAACTCCCGCCCCGATCTCGTCCTCGCCAGCATTGCGCCGCTGACCAAGCATGTGCGCCTCGCACCCGCCGTGTCGGTGCTGCCGCTGCACAATCCAGTCCACGTCGCCGAGACCTGGGCGACGCTCGATCTCCTCTCCAACGGGCGGGTCGATTTCGCCTGCGGCCGCGGCTACGACCGCCGCGAATACGCGCCGTTCGGCGCCGACTTCATGAAATCCGCCGAAATCATGGAGGACGCGATCGAGGTGATCCTGAAGGCCTGGAACTCGCCCGGCCCGTGGTCGCACAAGAGCCAGTTCTACGACATCCTGGAAATGGAGATCACGCCGAAGCCGGTGCAGCAGCCGATCCCGTTCTATGTGGCGTCGTTCTCGAAGACGAGCATCGCGATGGCGGCCAAGCGCGGGCTCAACATCATCTATGCGCCGTTCGCGGCCGGCATGGTGTTCGGCGGGCTCGACAAGGCCGTGCAGGCCTATCGCGATGCCTGTATTGCGGAAGGAAACAAGCCCGGCCGCGCGATGTGCTCCTACTTCATCTACATCGCCGACAACCCGAAGGAGGAGGATTACGGCCGCGAAGCGCAGCTCCGTTACTTCAAGGAATGCGCGCTGCCGGCGTTCAACTTCAAGGCGGGCGAGGCGCCGCCGACGATGCAGTATTTCCTCAAGATCTCGTCGATCCTCGAGAACATGCGGAAGGAAGATCTCTCCGACAAGTCGATCCTGCTCGGGACGCCGCAGCAGATCGTGGACACGTTGAAGAAGGTCGAGGCTTCCGGAGTCGAGGAGGTGATCCTCTACTTCAACGTGGGCTGCAAGCCGCACAATCTGGTCAAGGAGCAGATGCACCGCTTCATGGAGCAGGTGGCCCCGCACTTCCAGGGCAAACACAACGAACGGCGGCTCGCGAAGGCGGCCGAATAGCGGGCACGGAGCGCGCGATGACCGACTTCGACCTCACGCGCTACCTGCCCTATCTCGTCAACCGCACCGGCGTGCGCATCGCCACGGCATTCGGCGACGTGCTGCGCGAGCATGGCGTCACGCTTCCGATGTGGCGCGTACTGGCGGCGCTCGACCATGCCGACGGCCAGCGGATCTCCGACCTCGCCGCGCTCATCTCGATCGACGTCTCGACCCTCTCGCGCATCCTCGATGCAATGCAAGAGAAGGGCCTCGTCGAGCGCCGGCGCGGCAAAGGCGGCGACGCGCGCGTCGTGACGGTGCACGAGACGAAGGCCGGACACGCGCTGACGGGCAAGATCATTCCATTCGCACGGCACTATGAGGCTGTGGCGCTACGGGGCTTCACCGCAGAGGAGACCGAGGCGCTCAAGGCGATGCTGGTGCGCGTCTACAGCAACGTCGCCGCGCTCGAAGACGAGGCGACGGTGGTCAAGACCGAGGCAGCCTGATCCAGCCTAACGATTCCGCGGCGCCGCCTTCTCGTAGGCCTGCTTCATCGCGTCGCCGAGTCGGCCGGGCCCCGGGAGCACAGCGCCGCCATCGACCGGCAGGATCGCGCCGGTGATGTATTCGGCCAGCGGCGAGGCGAGGAACAGCGCCGCATAGCCGATTTCGTCCTTGGTGCCGTATCGCTGCAACGGCGTGCCCTCGCGCGCGAGCTTGCGCTCGGCCTCGGTCGGCGCGAGCCGCGCCATGCCCTCGGTGTCGGCGATCGGCCCGGGGATGATCGCGTTGCAGCGCACGCCGAGCGGCCCCCACTCCACCGCGAGCGTTTTCGTCAGCATGTCGACGCCGGCCTTGGCCGCGTTCACATGCGCCTGATAGGCATAAGGATGCAGCGCCTGCGGCGCCGAGATCGCGATGAACGAGGCGCCGGGCTTGCGGAGAAATTCGAACCCGGCGCGCGCGACGTTGAACGTGCCGATGAGGTCGATCTCGATGACGGTGCGGAACGCGTTCGAGGACATGCCCAGGGCCGGCGCCACGAAGTTGCCCGCCGCGCCCGAGATCAGCACGTCGATCGGCCCGAGCTCGTCCTTGGCGGATTTCAGGACCGCCTCGACCTCGGCGTAGTTGCGCACGTCGGCCGCCCCGCCCCAGGCCTCGGCGCCGGCGGTTTTCAGCGTCCCCACAGCCGCCGCCACGCGATCGGCCTTGCGGCTACAGATCGAGACCTTCGCCCCGCAGCGCGCGAACACCTCGCCGATGCCGAGATTGATTCCCGACGACCCGCCGGCGACGAATACATGCTTGCCGCGCGCGGCGGCGGCGAGGTCGAAGGAAGTCATCGGGTGCTCCCAGAATTGTAGGGGCAGGTCCCCGACCCGCCCGCTCCTCGTTTTCGCAAAATCGATTTTGCGCTCGTCTTGAGGCGATGCCTACGGGCGGGTCGGGAACCCGCCGCCCCTACGACCGCATTCGGCACTCCGCCACGCCGACCATCGTATCGCGCGTGACGATATTCTCGAGCTGCTCGGCGCTCCACCCCTCGGTGCCCTTGGGCCGCATCGGGAGCACGAGGTAGCGCATATCGGCCGTGCTGTCATGCACGCGCAATTCGCGGCCCGGCGCGATCTCGGTGCCGAACTCCTCGAGCACCGCGCGCGGCTCGCGGACGACGCGCGAGCGATAGGCGGCGCTCTTATACCAATCCGGCGGCCGGCCGAGGATGAACACCGGGTAACAGGAGCACAGCGTGCAGACGACGACGTTGTGCACGCGCTCAGTGTTCTCGACCGTGACGAGGTTCACCTCGTTGAGCGCGATGCCGAGCTCCTTGCACGCCACGCGCCCGTCGTCGAGCAGACGCTGCTTGAAGGCGGGATCGGTCCAGGCGCGAACGACGAGCCGCGCGCCGGCGGTGGGGCCGCTCGAATCGATCGCCTCGATCAGCTCGCGGTGCTGGGCGGGCGTGAAGTAGGCCTTCTCGATCAGCAGCGCGTGCAGGGCGTTGGCAAGCACCTGATACGGTCCATCCGGCTCTTCCGCCCGAATCGGGGCGTGCGCATGATCATGATCGTGGTCGTGATCGTGCGCTTCGTGATCATCGTCTTCGTGCGCGGAAACGCGCGCTACGCTGGCGTCCACTTCGGCCTTGGTCAGCACGCCGCGCGAGACCAGCAGGTTCGACAGCGCCGCGATCCATTTCTCGAAGTAGGTCAGCGAATCGTAGACATCCGCCGGAAGCTCCTCGATGGCGCGGCGGAACTGATCGACCGTGAAGCGATTCTTCGGGCTCATCAGCGCGAGGCGCACCGTGGCCTCGACGCGCTTCTGCCACGGCGCAAAGTCGCGGCTGGCGCGGTTGGCGGCAACATCGACCGGGCCGCCGGGCAGACCGCCCATATCGTGATGCTGTCGAAACGGCGAGTCATTCATGCACACGTCTCCCCCTGCCGGCGCGTTCACGACGCGAGACGACATTCCGCGACGCCGACCATCGTGTCGCGTGTGACGAGCATCTCGAGCTGCTCGGTACTCCAGCCCTCGGTGCCCTTGGGCCGCATCGGCAGAACGAGATAGCGCATGTCGGCCGTCGAATCGTGCACGCGCACCTCGCGATCCGGCGCGATGTCGGTGCCGAACTCCGTCAGCACGGCGCGCGGATCGCGCACGACGCGCGAGCGGTAGGCCGCGCTCTTGTACCAATCCGGCGGTCGGCCGAGGACGAACACCGGGTAGCACGAGCACAGCGTGCAGACGATGACGTTGTGGACCGCCGGCGTGTTCTCGACCACGACGAGGTTGGCCACGACGACGTCGACGCCCATCTCGGCGCAGGCCTTCTTGCCGTCGTCGAGCAGGCGCTGCCTGAACTTCGGATCGGTCCACGCCCGCGCCACAATCTTGGCCCCGACCGCGGGGCTGCGAGCATCGATGCGCTCGATGAAGGCGCGATGCTGGTCGGCGGTGAAGTAGCCCTTCTCGATCAGAAGCTCGCGCACCGCGTCGGCGAGAAGCTGATAGCGGCCCTCTGGCTCACGCACCTGGATCGGCGCGTGCGGATCGTGGCCATGCTCGTGATCGTGCGCGTGTTCGTGGCCTTCGTGATCGTGCGGATCGTGGGACATGTCGCTCACTTCGCCGGTTCGAGCCAATGCTCGAAGATTTCGATTTCGACCTTGTCGGCAGGATTGCCCCGGTAGTCGGGCCAGACGTGCTTCTGGTCGAAGCGGACGCGATAGAGCACTTTCTCCGGGCCGTCGTATTTGCCGAAGGCCAGTTCCTCAGGATTGTGGAACTGCCCGCAGATGCGCTCGACGACCCCGGTCTTGCCGCGGATGTAGAACGGCGTGCGGATATGCCCTTTAGCGGGAAAGCGGGCGGCGACGTGTACCGCGTCGCCGGGCTTGAAGCGCGATGCGATCCCCTCGCCCCAGGTCATGAAGCCTCCTTGGCGCCCGTGTCGGCGGCGCGCGCTGCCTTGATCGTGGCCATGCGCCGCTCGATCTCGTCGCGTGTCAGCACACCCTTCTCGACCATGATGTTGGTCAGCGACGCAATCCAGCGTTCGTAGTAGGTGAGCGAATCGTAGAGTTTCGGCGGCAATTCCTCGATGCCCCGGCGCAGCTCGTCGACCGTGACGATCGGAGTCTCGCGGAGCTGCATACAGCGCAGGATCGCCTCGATCCGCTTCTC
>CAYZSG010000052.1:0-26143 GCA_964481045.1 uncultured Candidatus Odyssella sp.
ATCGGCGCCGGGTATCACGATGGCTCGAGCAATCGCGTCGCCGACGTGCTTCGCTCAAGATGGCCCGGTCGCGTTGACATGGGCCCCCGCTTTCGCGGGGGCGACAAGCCGGGTTAGGGTGGGGTGGTATGACGCCTTCACCGGCACGGCCGCCTCGCCTACATCATCCGCCATGAAGAAGTTCTACAAGACCGTCGCGGTCGAGCCGCGCGAAAGCGGCCATGCGGTGCTGCTCGACGGCAAGGCGATCCGCACGCCGGCGGGCAAGCCGATGCTGGCGCCGACGGCGGCACTGGCCGAGGGCATCGCCGCGGAATGGCGCGGGCAGGGCGAGCGCCTGAGCCCCGCCACGATGCCGCTCACGCAACTGCTCAACACCGCGCTCGACCGCATGGCCGAGGGCGAGGTGAGGAAGGCCGCGGTCGCCGAGATCTGCGGCTATGCGGAGACCGACCTCGTCTGCTTCCGCGCGCCGCACCCGCCTTCGCTCGCCGAACGCCAGCGCGCGGCGTGGCAGCCGCTGCTCGACTGGCTGGCCGAGCGCCACGGCGCCGCGTTGGCGGTCACCGAAAGCCTCGCGGCGCCCGCCCATGCGCCCGAGAGCCTGGCGCGCATCGCCGATGCCGTCGCCGCGCAAGACGCGCTGCGCCTCGCCGCGCTGCATCACGCCACCGGCGCGCTCGGCTCGGCCGTGATCGCCCTGGCGCTCGCCGCGGGGCGCCTCGACGCCGAGGCCGCGTTCCAGGCCGCCCATCTCGACGAATTGCACCAGATGGAAGAGTGGGGCGAGGACGCCGAGGCGGCCGACCGCCTCGCGCGCATCCGCGCCGACGTGGCCGCGGCTGCCGAATTCCTGCGCCTCGCGGCGGTCTGATTCTTGTACTGACCGGCCCGGCGGTTACGCGCTATTAATCATGCCTCCCATAAGGCTTTGCCGCCTCATGGTCCCGGGGGCGGGAGAAAGGGCGCCAGCGCCATGCAGTCCACGCCGAACCCGAGTCCGTCCGCGAAAATCGCCAAGCCGATCCCGACCCGCGTCATCGCGGCCATCGTCGGGGTCGCTCTCGTGGCGCTGCCGCTCGCGGCCTGGCTCGACTTGAAGAATCTCTCCGAGCAGTCGCTGCGCAGCCAGGTGAACGAGCTCAACATCGTCATCGACGCGGTGCGCGGCTACTACGCGCAGAACGTCGTCGGGCGCGTGCTCGCCGCCGGCGGCAAGGAAACGAAGGTCATCCACAACTATCACGACGTGCCGGGCGCGATCCCGATCCCGGCCACGTTCTCGATCGAGCAGGGCGACGCGATCGGCGAGAAGGTCGGCAACGTGAAATACCGCTTCGTCTCGGATTTCGCGTTCAAGAACCGGCGGCCGCACGTCCTCGACGGCTTCGAGAAGGATTCGCTCGCCCGCCTGCGCCAGGAGCCGGCCGCGCGCCGCTACGAGGTGAGCGGCACGGTGTTCGACCGGCAGATCCGCCTCGCGGCGCCGATTCTGATGGGGCAGGTGTGCGTGTCGTGTCATAACGCGCACCCGGAGAGCCCGAAGACCGACTGGAAGGTCGGCGACGTGCGCGGCATCCAGTCGATCACGGTCAGCCAGCCGATCGAGGCGAACATCTTCGCGTTCAAGTATCTCGGCGCCTATTTCATCGTCGCCGCGCTGCTCAGCTTCGGCTTCCTTCTCCACCAGCGCCGGCAGAGCCGCCTCATCCGCGGCATGAACAAGGAGCTCGGCGAGACCAACGATTTCCTCGCCGCGATTTCGATGAAGATCGCGAAGTACCTCTCGCCGCAGATCTACAAGAGCATTTTCAGCGGCCAGAAGGAGGCGACGATCGCCACCGAGCGCAAGAAGCTCACGATCTTCTTCTCCGACATCAAGGATTTCACCGCCACCACCGAGCGGCTCCAGCCCGAGGAGCTGACCGCGCTGCTCAACGAATACCTCACCGAGATGTCGGCGATCGCGCTCAAGCACGGCGGCACGGTCGACAAGTTCATCGGCGACGCGATGCTCGTGTTCTTCGGCGATCCCGAGACGAAGGGCGTGGAGGAGGACGCGCGTGCCTGCATGCGCATGGCGCTCGACATGCAGCGGCGCCAGCTGCAGCTCAACGCCGAATGGCGCCGGCGCGGCATCGAGCACCCGTTCAAGGTGCGCATGGGCATCAACACCGGCTTCTGCAACGTCGGCAATTTCGGCAGCGCCGACCGCATGGACTACACGATCATCGGCGCCGAGGCGAACCTCGCCGCGCGTCTCCAGAGCATCGCCGATTCGGGCGGCATCATGCTGAGCTACGAAACCTACGCGCTGGTGCGCGAGCTCGTGCGCGCGCGCGCGCAGCCGCCGATCACGATGAAGGGCATCAGCCGCGAGGTGATCCCCTACGCGGTCGAGGCCGCGGTGCTCGACGAGGCCGGCCTGCCGCCGGTCATCAACGCGCGCGTCGCCGGCCTCGACGTGTTCCTCGATCTTGAAGCGATGGACGAGAAGGGCCGCGAGCGCGCGAAAGGCGTGCTCGAAGCCGCGCTCGCCGCGATCAAGGCCGCCCGCGACGCCACCCCGAAGCCCGAGCCGGCCGGGTAGGCGACGGCCGCACTCAAAGCCTTCCCCCGTACGCGAGGGGAAGGGCAGTTAGGAGTCGCCCGCGTTCACCCGCTGGATCAGCGCCTGGGCCGCGGCGGGGTTGCGCTCTTTCGCGCCGGAGATGAAATAGACGAACGCGTCGCCGCGCTGCGCCCAATCGCGCGCCCGCTCGGCCCAGCCGTCGAGTGCCGCTGGCTTGTAGCCGGTCTTGGGCTTGGCGGCGGTGCGCATCAGCCGCGCATAGGTAAAATCCGCCGTGGGCGCGTCGATCATCGGAAATTCGTCGTGATCGGCGAAGACGATGGCGGCGCCGTGGCGGCGCGCGAGGTCGTGGAAGCGCTCGTCCTTGAAGCTGGCATGGCGCACCTCGAGCGCGTGGCGCAGGCGCACGCCGCGCACCTCGCGCGGCAGCAGTGTCAGGAAGTCCGCGAAATCCTCGGGATCGAATTTCTTCGTCTCCATGAACTGCCAGTTGATCGGCCCGAGCCGGTCGCCGAGCTGGTGCAGGCCCTGGTTGACGAACTTCTCGACGGAGGGGCCGGCGCTCGCGAGCACCTTCCGGTTCGTGCAGAAGCGCGAGCCCTTGACGGAGAAGACGAAGCCCTCGGGCGTCTCGTCGCGCCACTTCGCCCAGCTCGCCGGCTTGAACGTGGAATAGTAGGTGCCGTTGATCTCGATCGAGGTGAGCTTGCGGCTGGCGAACTCCAGCTCGCGCTTGTGCGGCAGGCCCTTGGGATAGAACGGGCCGCGCCAGGGCGCGAAGGTCCAGCCTCCGATTCCGATCCGTATCGTGCCTGACATTTCAGCGCCGCGCTCCTTGCTGACCGGGGAACGAGCGCATGGCGCGCGCCGCGCCCGCTGTCAACCCGCGCAACCGCAGCCGTGCGCCGGGCCCCCGTAGCGGTCGTGGTGGCGCACCCAGTCGGTGAGGTCGAAATTCGGGCCGTTCTCGTTGCGGCCCTTGGGCGCCAAGTCGAGATACTGATAGGCGCCGATGAGCTGCTCGTCGCCGCGGCCATAGGCCGAATAGGTGTGGAACACCTGGCCGGCCGCGTCGCGGGCGAACACGCTGGTGCCGGGCAATTCGTCGTTCTGATAGTCGCGCAGCTCGTAATTGTAGGTCGCCTTGCCGCGCGCCTTGTCGGCCTCGGTGAACGAGACGCCGAAATCGAAGTTGAAATCGCTGCCGAACGACGAGACCCAGGCGAAGCGCCAGCCCATGCGGCGCCGGAACGCCGCGATCTCCGGATAGGGCGCGCGCGAGACGGCGGCGAAGGCGAGATCGTTGTGCTCGAAGTGGAGCCGCGCGCAATCGACGTGATCGGCGGCGAACGAGCAGCCGACGCAGCCTTCCGACCAGCCGGGTCCGAACATGAAGTGCTGGACCACGAGCTGGCTGCGGCCCCGGAAAAGGTCCGCGAGCCCGAGCTGGCCGTCCGGCCCCGCGAACACATAGTTCTTCTCGATCTTCACCCACGGCAGCGCGCGCCGCTGCGCCGCGATCCGATCGTGGAGTCGCGTCAGTTCCTTCTCACGGGCCAGCAGCGCCTTGCGTGCTTCCAGCCATTCGTCGCGCGAAGCGATGCGGGGTGTGCGGGCGGGGTCGTCGGACATTAGGGGCTCCTTCCGGATGCAGCCCTTGCGGGGCCGTCAGCCAAAGGACGCACGAGCTGCGATCGCGCCGACAAGGGCGGCGACGATTCGGCGCCAGCCGCGAAGGCGGGTTGAAGCGAGAGAGTAAACTTGTTTGAGCAAATTCAGCCTCATCCTGAGGTGGCGCGCCTCTTGGCGCGCCCTCGAAGGATGGACGCCGGTACGGCGCCGCCGCGCGCCTCAGCCTGGCTGCTTTCCGCCGCGCCGCTTTGCCAATGCGGCGGGGCGTTTCCAGTCTCCGCGGATCAACGCCTCCTTCTTCGCGCGGTTACAGCCTTTGAGCTGTCGCTCGCAGGCGATCGCGTCGATCGCGTTTGGAATGTCCTGGCTCCAGACCAACACTACGGGGCGGCGGGTGAATGTGTAGCCGCGATAGGCGCCCCCATTGTGCTCGCCAATCCGCTCGTCGAGAGTCTTGCGCGAGCTGCCGACATAGTAAGAGCCGTGGGCGCAGCGCAGCATATAGACGCAGACGGTTCGGTCGTGGAAAGGCCGCATGCGGATGCGCCGTACTCGCGTCCATCCTTCGAGGCCCGCCCCAAACGGGGCGGGCACCTCAGGATGAGGATTTGGTTGTATTCGTAGAAGTTATACAACCGAGATCGCACTTATTCCATTCCCGTTTTGCCAATATTCGCCTCAGCCCCGCGCCGGATGGGCCGAGCCGCGCGTGCTCTTGCGCTGGGGGCCGTCGTTGAGGCGGTCGAGCTGGCGGCGGATCTGGTCGGCCTCGGCCGGGGTGTTGGCGAGGGCGATTGCGCGGTCGAAGGCGGCGCGGGCCTCGTCGGCGCGGCCGAGCTCTTTCAGCAGCCAGCCTTTGATGCCGTGGAAATGGAAATAACCGGCGAGCGGCGCGGCCAGCGGCTCGATCACGGCGAGCGCCGCCTCCGGCCCGCGCAGCTTGCTGACGGCCACCGCGCGATTGAGCGTGATCACCGGCGAGGGCTGGTGCCGCTCCAGCGCGCCGTAGAGCTGCTCGATCTCGCTCCAATCCGTGTCCTCGGGCCGCGCCGCCCGGCAATGCACGCCGGCGATGGCGGCCTGGATCTGATAGGGGCCGGGCCGGCGGTGGCGCAGTGCCTTCTCGAAGAGCGCGAGGCCCTCGTCGATCAGCGCCCGGTTCCAGAGGCCGCGGTCCTGGTCGTCGAGCAGCACGATGTTTCCCTCCGCATCGAGCCGCGCCGCCGAGCGCGCGTGCTGGAGCATGAGGAGCGCGGCGAGGCCCATGATCTCGGGCTCGGAGGGGAACAGCCGCAGCAGCAGGCGCGCCAGCCGGATCGCCTCCTCGCAGAGCGGCACGCGCACATGCACAGTGCCGCCACTCGCCGAATAGCCCTCGTTGAACACGAGATAGATCATCGCGGCCACGGCGCCGAGTCGCGCGGCGCGCTCGGGCGCGCCCGGCGCCTCGAACGGAACGTCGGTGCCGGCCACGCGGCGCTTGGCGCGCGTGATGCGCTGCTCCATCGCGGCCTCGCTCACCAGGAACGCGCGCGCGATCTCCTTCACCGTGAGGCCGGAGACGACGCGCAACGCCAACGCGATCTGCTGCACCGAGGGCAGGTCCGGATGGCAGCAGATGAACAGCAGGCGCAGGATGTCGTCGCGGTAATCGGCGCCATCGAGGCGCTCGGCCAGGGCGCTCTCGGCGTCGCCGAGGTCGGAGAGCGCGTCGTCCTCGGGCAGCGGCACCTGCTTCGTCTTGCGCCGCGCCTCGTCGAGCGCCGCGTTGCGCGCGCCCATGATGAGCCACGCGGCGGGATCGCGCGGCGGCCCGTTCTGCGGCCAGTTCCGGAGCGCGCGCAGGCAGGCTTCCTGGAACGCCTCCTCGGCCGTGTCGAGATTGCGGAAATAGCGCAGCAGCGCGCTCACGGCCTGCGGCCGCGCGGCGGTGAGGGCGGCATCGATCCAGGTGAGATCGGTCATGGATGCGGCCCGCGCACCTTGTCGGCGTGCCTGGAAACCTGCTCGCTCGAAAAAGTGAAGTGAACAGGAGCCGGGGAGCCGGGGAGGAAAATCAATGCTCGCGCCGTGCGCAGAATCATTTCACCCCGGCTCCCCGGCTCCTGTTCGCTTGCTTCGCTGCGCTCCGATCGGATCAGCCGACCTTCACGTCCTGCCAGAAGCCGACGCGGTCCGCGGTTGGCTTCATCGCGCCCTGCGGCGCTTCGTAGATCCAGGCCGCGCGCGCGTGGCGCTTGCCGTCCACGACCACGTCGTAGAACTGCACCACATGCGGGCACTTCAGGTCTTCGGCGGTGCGCGGCGTTTTCTCAAGCCACTCGCGGCGCGCGGCCGAAAGCGGGAAGTAGTAATAGCCGCCGCGCTCCACGATGTCGGTGCTTTCGGCGACGGTCTTGCCGTCCACGGTGGCTTTCATGCGGGCACCTTGATGTCTTCGTGGCCTTTGATTGGCGCACCCGGGCGGAACAGGCGCAGCGGGCGGATCTCCAGCGAGCCGCCGCCTTCGGCCATGCCCTTGGCCGCCGCGATCGCCTCGTCGAGCGAGGCGCAATCGACGACGTAGAAGCCCAGCAGCTGTTCCTTGGTTTCCGCGAAAGGCCCGTCGATGACCAGCGGCTCGCGGCCGGCGCGCACGGTCACGGCGGCCGTGGTCGGCATCAGCCGCGCGACCGGGCCGAGCTTGCCGCGCGCGGCGAGCTTGTCGGTCACCTTCGCGCGCTGGGCCAGAACCGCGTCGTCCTGGGCCTTGGGCCAGGACTCCACCTCGGCCTCGGAATGGTAACAGAGAATGGCATAGAGCATCGCGATCCCTTCCTGTCGTGGCGAGGACGAACGAGCCGGTGCGAAACCGACAGCGGCCGACGCTGACGGGAAATTGCGGCAATTCCCGCGGGTTTCAATCCCCCGATCCACCAACCCGATCTGCATCGCCGTTCGGACGCAGGGGTGATACTGCATCCTGCGGCCTTGCCACGGCGGCATTTCCGGTTATATTTCCGGAAATAAGAATGGAGCCAAACATGGCCGGATCGCAACGCAAGGCTGTTTCCAATCATCGCAAGCGCCTGAAGCGGCGCGGCATCGCGCGCCTCGAAGTGCGGGTGAAGCAGGACGATGTCGCGCTCGTGAAGAGCGTCGTCGAGGCGCTGGCGGATCCGGCGCGCGAAGGCGAGGCGCGCGCACGTTTGCGCGACCAGTTTGGCGTCGCCCGCGCCCACGGCTTCAAGGCGCTCCTGGCAAGTGCGCCGCTCGAAGGCATCGACCTTCGGCGCAAGCGCGATTTCGGTCGCGACGTCGAATCGTGAGTTATCTCGTCGATACGAACATCATCTCGGAAGTACGCAAGGGCGCGCGCGCCGACGCGAACGTGGCGGCTTGGTATGCCGCCGTTCCCGACGACAGCCTCTATCTCAGCGTTCTGGTGATCGGCGAGATACGCCGCGGCATCGAGCGCAAGCGGCCGCAGGATGCCCGCCAGGCGGCCGCGCTGGAATCCTGGCTCGGCGCCGTTTTGCGCGGCTTCGCAGATCGCATTCTTCCGATCGATCGTCCCGTCGCCGAGGAATGGGGGCGCATGAGCGCCGCGCGGCCGGTTTCCGTCGTCGACGGCCTGCTGGCCGCGACCGCGAAGGCGCATGCTCTCACGCTAGTGACCCGGAACACCGCCGACGTGCGCGACCTCGGCGCCCGGGTGCTCAATCCCTTCGAACCCGCGCCTAGGACGAGCTGACGCGGCGCGGGCGCCGCTGGTCTCGGTGCGCGCGACTCAGCGCGCGGCGCCGAGCTCTTTCAGTCCCTCTTCCGCCGGGCGGAAGCCCGGCCGCAAGGCCAGCGCGGCGCGGAAGTCGCGCTCGGCCTCGTCGCGGCGGCCGAGCCGCAGCAGCGCCCAGCCGCGGTTGCCGAGCGCCACGACGAACTTCCCGTCGATCGCCAGCGCGCGGTCGAGGTCGGCGAGCGCCTGCGCGAACTGGCCGCGCTCGTAATGGACCCGGCCGCGATTGTTGAGCGTTTCCGCGGTGGGATCGAATTCGACGGCGCGGTCGTAGTCCGCCAGAGCAAGGTCGTAGCGCCCGAGATTCGATTGGGCGAGACCGCGCTGGAAGTAGGCCGAGGCATTGCGCGGCTCGGCGGCGATGACGCGGTCGAGGTCGGCGATCGCGCGCTCGAACTGGCGGATGCGGATGAGGGCGCGGCCGCGCTGATAGTAGGCCGGCATATGGGCCGCATCGAGCGCGATCGCGCGGTCGAGATCGGCGACGGCGCGATCCGGCGCGCCGCTCTCGATCAGCCAATAGGCGCGCGCGCGTAAGACGAGGGGATTGTTGGGCTCGAGTTCCACCGCGCGATCCGCGTCGGCGAGCGCGCGCTCCCGATGGCCCAAGGCGAACAGCGACCCGGCGCGGCGCAGGAGCGCCACCGTGAGCCGCGGGTTGATCGCGAGCACGCGGTCGTAATCGGAGACGGCGCGCTCCCATTGCTTCTGCTCGAGATGGACGGCGGCGCGATTGAGCCAGCCGCGGAAATCCGCCGGCGCAATCTCGGTTGCCCGCGTGAGGTCCGCGAGCGCCGCATCGTATCGCTTCGCGTCGAGATGCAGGATGCCGCGATTGTTGTGCGCGAAGAAATTCGAAGGATCGAGCGCGATCACACGGTCGTAGTCGGCGAGCGCGCCCGACCGGTTGCCCATGGCCTGGAGCGCGCGTCCGCGGTTGAGATGCGCATCGGCCAGCGCGGCGGTGTGGTCCGGCGGAGCGGCGATCAGGCGCGTGCAGGCCGCGGCGCGCGCGGCATGCGGCGGATTGCCTTCGCCCTTGCACAGCGCAGCGTCTTGCGCTGCTGCCGGCATTGCGGAGACCAGACCGAGGAGCGCGCCATGCCAGAACCGGAAGACCATGCGATCCTCCCTTTTCCTCGGCCACACCATAGCAGGTCGGCCTGGCGAGGCGAGCCGGCCGTGAAATCGCGCCGCTTCTCAATGGGGTGGTCGAAGCGCACGGGAGGCGCCAGGGGGACAATGATTGCGCCGTCGCCGGTCGCCCGCCCGGCCTGTCCTATTGCCGAACGTAGGGAACAAAGCCCGTTCCGGAGCGTCTTTCTCCGGGCATTTCTGCGCCTGGCGAGTGCAGCTTTCCAGTCTTCCGCGTTTCGATCCGGCGGGCGCGAGCACCAAAACGGCAGGCGTCAGCAAGCCGGCAACGGTCAAGGGGGTAACCATGGTCGCCGACGCACGGCTGGAATTGTTCGCGCCGCAGCGCACGTCCGAGTGGCTCGTCGGGGGCGGAGAGATGGGCGACCTCGTGCGCGCCCATGGCTGGTCCAGAACGCCGCTGGGCGCCATCCAAAGCTGGCCGCAAAGCCTCCGAAGCGCTGTCAGCATCATGCTGCCCTCGAAGGCGCAGATCGCTCTCTTCTGGGGACCGCAACTGATTACGCTCTACAACGATGCCTACCGTCCGGTATTCGGCGGAAAGCATCCTCACGCCCTTGGGCGGCCGATCCGCGAGGCATGGAGCGAACTCTGGGCCAACGGGCTGAAGGAATTGTTTGAGAGCGTGCTGGCCACGGGCGAGGCTTTTTGGGCGAAGGATCGCCCGTTCTACATGGAGCGGCACGGGTATCCCGAGGAAACCTTTTTCGATGTTTCGTACGATCCGGTCCGCGATGAATCAGGACGCGTCGGCGGCGTTTTCTGCATCGTGAACGAGACGAGCCGCCGCGTGATCGGCGAACGCCGGCTGAAGGTCCTGCGCGACCTCGGCACCGTGGCCGCCCAGGCGCGCAGTGCCGCCGAGGCTTGGACGCTTAGCGCCCGCGTGCTCGCCGCGGCGCCGCTCGACATACCGTTCGCCGAGGCCGACCTTGAGGGCCAGGCCGGTTGGCCGCTGGGCCTGCAAGATGTGGAAGCGCTGCGGCATCGCATGGCGACCGGCGCCGGGCCCTGGCCCGAGCCTGCGCGCCTCGTCATGGTGTTGCCGCTCGGAGAACGGCCTGACGGCGGTGCGGGCAGAATCGCCCTCGGGGTGAGTTCGCGCCTGGCGTTCGACGAGGACTACTGCAGCTTCTTTCAGCTTGTCGCGGGCCAGGTGGCAGCTTCCATCGCCGCGGCCCGCGCCGCCGAAGACGAACGCCGGCGCGCCGAAGCGCTTGCCGAGATCGACCGCGCCAAAACGGCGTTCTTCAACAATGTCTCGCACGAGTTCCGGACGCCGCTGACCTTGATGCTGGGTCCGCTTGAAGAGTTGAAGCAGGCGTTCGCCAGTGACCCCGCGAGTTCCGGCAATCCGCATCTGCGGCAGGTCGATCTCGTCCACCGCAACGGTTTGCGGCTGCTGAAGCAGGTCAACACGCTGCTCGACTTTTCGCGCATCGAGGCCGGGCGCGCGCAGGCATCATACGAGCCCATCGACCTTTCCTGCTCCACCGCGGAACTCGCGAGCGTGTTCCGCTCGGCGATCGAGAAGGCCGGTCTGAAATTCGTGGTCGACTGTCCGCCCGTGCCCGAGCCCGCCTATGTCGACCGCGACATGTGGGAGAAGATCGTCCTCAACCTGATCTCGAACGCGTTCAAGTTCACGCTCGAAGGCGAAATCGAGGTGAGGCTGCGCGCCACGTCGGCGAAATTCGAACTGGCCGTGCGCGACACGGGCACCGGCATCCCGCGCGACGAACTGCCGAGGATTTTCGAACGCTTCCATCGGGTCGCCGGCGCACCGGGACGCACGCACGAAGGCTCGGGTATCGGTCTCGCGCTCGTGCTTGAGCTCGTGAAGCTGCATGGCGGGACCGTGACCGTCGACAGCGCGCTGGGGCAGGGCAGCACATTCACGGTAGCCATTCCGACGGGATGCCGGCATCTGCCGGCTCAGCGGATCGGCGCGTCCCGGACCGAGGCTTCGACGGCCGTCGGCGCAACCGCCTTCGTCGAGGAGGCGCTGCGCTGGCTGCCGGAAGCCGGTCACGCCCACGACCAGATCATTCCCGATGTCGCGCCGACGAACGACCCGGATGCGGGTTCCGAAGCGCGCGCCCGCATTCTGCTCGCCGACGACAATGCCGATATGCGCGATTACGTGCGCCGCCTGCTCGCCGCGCGCTACGACGTGGAGGCGGTGGCCGATGGTGAAGCGGCTCTCGCTGCCGCCACGCGCAACACGCCCGACCTGGTGCTGTCCGATATCATGATGCCGCGTCTCGACGGCATGCAGCTGCTCGCTCGATTGAGGGCCGATCCGCGCACCAGCAGCATTCCCGTCATTCTTCTGTCGGCGCGCGCGGGCGAAGAAAGCCGCGTCGAGGGCTTCGCGGTTGGCGCGGACGATTATCTGATCAAGCCGTTCTCGGCCCGCGAGCTGCTGGCGCGCGTCGGTTCCCACGTCAGGCTGAAGCGGTTGCGCGATCGATCGCATGAGGCGCTGCGCGAGAAGCGGGAAGAGGCGGAGATCCTGAACGAAGTCTCGCGCTCGCTCGGCGGTGAGCTCGACCTCCAGAAGCTGGTGCAGGGCGTGACCGACGCGGGGACCAAGCTCACCCGCGCGAAATTCGGTGCGTTCTTCTACAACGCGACCAACGAGCAGGGAGAGAGCTACCTTCTCTACACGCTATCGGGCGCGCCGCGCGAGGCCTTCGAGAAATTCGGCACGCCGCGCAACACGCCGGTGTTCGGGCCCACCTTCGCCGGAGAGGGCATCGTTCGCAGCGACGACATCACCAAGGATCCGCGCTATGGCCGCATGGCTCCTCATCATGGCATGCCGAACGGCCATCTGCCGGTGCGATCGTATCTCGCCGTGCCGGTGATTGCGCGGTCGGGCGAAGTGCTCGGCGGCCTGTTTTTCGGACACCCCGAGGTCGGCGTGTTCACCGAGCAGGCCGAGCGCCTTGCCGGCGGCGTCGCCGCGCAGGCCGCCGTCGCGATCGAGAATGCCCGGCTCTTCGAGCAGGCGCAGCACGAGATCGCCGAGCGCAAGCGGACCGAGGAATCGCTGCGCGAAAACGAGGAGCGCTTGAGACTCGCCTTGGCGGCGGGCCGCATGGGGACGTGGGACTGGAATATCGCGACCGACGAGGTGACATGGGCGCCCGAGCTCGAGGCCATTCACGGCCTTCTTCCCGGCAGTTTCGGGCGCAGCTTCGCCGCTTTTCAGAAGGACGTTCACCCGGAGGATCGCGATCGCATTCTGCGCGAGATCGCACGGACCCTGGAGAGCGGCGAGGATCACCACATCGAGTATCGGATCGTTCGCCCGGATGGCAGCCTTCGCTGGGTCGATGGCCGCGGCAAGCTTTTCCGCGACGGCTCGGGCGCACCGACCCGAATGGTCGGTCTCTGCGTGGACGTCACCGAGCGAAAGCGGGCCGAAAACACGCAGCAGATGCTGCTGACCGAGCTGAACCACCGCGTCAAGAACACGCTGGCCAGCGTTCAGGCGATCGCTCAGCAGACGCAGACCCACACCCGCAACCCGGCGGAATTCGTCGCCAGCTTCGCGGGCCGCCTCCGGTCGCTGGCGCGCGTGCACGCGATGCTCAGCAGCACGACCTGGCAGGGGGCCGATCTTCGCGAGTTGATCCGCGATCAGCTCCTGTCCGGCCCGGTGGACGAAACCCGGCTGAATGTCTGGGGTCCCAGCCTGCACCTCGAGTCGCACGCCGCGCTTCACCTGGGGATGGTGCTGCACGAGCTTGGCACGAACTCCTGCAAGTACGGGGCGCTGTCGGTTCCGAGCGGTAAGGTGACCGTAAGCTGGACCACCGACGAAGCGCTGCACATCCAGTGGGTCGAACGCGGCGGGCCGCCGGTCGCGGCGCCTGCGAGGCGCGGCTTTGGGGCCAAGTTGATCGAGCAGAGCGCCAAGGCTCAGGGCGGAGACGCCAAGATGCTGTGCGAACGCGAGGGCGTTACCTGGACGATCAATCTGCCGCTTCGCGACCGCGGCAGATCCGATATCGCATCGCCGGGTCCGCAAGCAACGCCATCGCCGGCAGAGGGCACCGGAGCCGATGCCAATCCGCATTCAAGTCTGGCCGGCCGGCGCTTCCTGGTCGTCGAGGACGAAACGCTGATCGGCCTCGACATCGTGGCCGGACTGGAGGAGGCGGGCGCGCAGGTGGAGGGCCCGGCCGGCACCGTCGAGAAAGCGATCGAGCTGATCGAGCGCGCCGCGCTTGACGGCGCGCTGCTGGACGCGAATCTGCGTGGGCAGCCGGTCGATGAAATTGCGAGTGCGTTGACCCGACGCAATATTCCGTTCGTTTTCGTGACCGGATATGGGTCCGAAAGCCTGCCTCAAGCATTTCGCGGCGTCGCCGTGATCGCCAAGCCGTTCAGCCGCCAGCAGGTGTTCGATGCTGCCGCGCAACTGGTGGCGAAGCGGAGCGATGTGGTCCGATTGAGGCGCTAGTCCGGCCCCCGCGCCGGTTCGGGCCGCTGTTTCCGCCCGCTCGGGGGCCGTTCGCACTCTGGCCCCGGCGGCCCCGCTTTGCTATGCCCGGTGGGCGATATTTCGCGACAGCGGGGACGACACCATGCAGCACATCCTGGCCGAGCTCGAAGAGAAGCGGGCGGCGGCGCGGCTCGGCGGCGGCAAGAAGCGCATCGACGCGCAGCACGCCAAGGGCAAGCTCACCGCGCGCGAGCGGCTCGAGATCCTGCTCGATCCCGGCTCGTTCGAGGAATACGACATGTTCGTCGAGCACCGCTGCCTCGATTTCGGCATGGAGAAGCAGAAGGTGCCCGGCGACGGCGTCGTCTCGGGCTGGGGCACGATCAACGGCCGCCTCGTCTTCGTGTTCAGCCAGGATTTCACGGTGTTCGGCGGCGCGCTGTCGGAGGCGCATGCCGAGAAGATCTGCAAGGTCATGGACCAGGCGATGAAGGTGGGAGCGCCGGTCATCGGCCTCAACGATTCGGGCGGCGCGCGCATCCAGGAAGGCGTCGCCTCGCTCGCCGGCTATGCCGAGGTGTTCCAGAGGAACGTGATGGCCTCGGGCGTGGTGCCGCAGATCTCGTGCATCATGGGCCCCTGCGCCGGCGGCGCCGTCTATTCGCCGGCGATGACCGACTTCATCTTCATGGTGAAGGACAGCTCCTACATGTTCGTCACCGGCCCCGAGGTGGTGAAGACGGTGACGCACGAGGAGGTGAGCGCCGAGCAGTTGGGCGGCGCCGTCACGCATTCGACGAAATCCGGCGTCTCCGATCTCGCCTTCGAGAACGACGTGGAGGCACTGCTCCAGCTCCGCCGCTTCTTCGATTTCCTGCCGGCGTCGAACCGCGAGAAGCCGCCGGTGCGCCCCACCGACGATCCCGCCGACCGCCCGGAGGCCTCGCTCGACACGCTGATTCCGGCCAATCCGAACAAGCCCTACGACATCAAGGAGCTGATCGGGAAGGTGGTGGACGAGGGCGATTTCTTCGAGGTGCAGCCGGCGCATGCCGCCAACATCGTCACCGGCTTCGCGCGTATGGAGGGCTCGACCGTCGGCATCGTCGCGAACCAGCCGATGGTGCTGGCCGGCTGCCTCGACATCTCCTCATCACGCAAGGCCGCGCGCTTCGTGCGCTTCTGCGATGCGTTCAACATCCCGATCGTGACCTTCGTCGACGTGCCCGGCTTCCTGCCCGGCACCGCGCAGGAATACGGCGCGATCATCAAGCACGGCGCCAAGCTGCTCTACGCCTATGCGGAAGCCACCGTGCCGAAGGTGACGGTGATCACGCGCAAGGCCTATGGCGGCGCCTACGACGTGATGTCGTCGAAGCACCTGCGCGGCGACGTGAACTATGCCTGGCCGCAGGCCGAGATCGCGGTGATGGGCCCCAAGGGCGCGGTGGAGATCATCTTCCGCGACGACCGCGGCGACCCCAAGAAGATCGAGGCGCGCACCGAGGAATACCGCCTCAAGTTCGCCAACCCGTTCGTCGCCGGCCATCGCGGCTTCATTGACGACGTGATCATGCCGCGCAACACGCGGAAACGCATCTGCCGCGCGCTCGCGATGCTGAAGGAGAAGAAGCTCGAGAACCCGTGGAAGAAGCACGGGAACATTCCGCTGTAGGAGCGCTGCGGATGAACGATCGCATCCCCACCCACGCCGACGCCGCGCGCCGCGCGCGGGCGCGGACGTTCCTGATCGCGAACGGGTTCCTCGACATGGCCATCGCCGGATTCTTCCTCGGCTGGGGGCATTCGGTCGCGGGCCTCGAGCATCAGACGGCGTGGCTCGTCGCGGCGGCAATGGCGGCGTCGGGCGTGATCTCGTTCTTCGTCGCGACGCTCGCGTTCGGCCGCAAGGGGCGGGGCCGCGAATTGGACGAGGGCGAGGCCTCCGTTCCGGAGGATCGGGACGAGCCCGTCATCCGCCGCTGACGGTGGCGCGCGCCTCGGGGGCGCGCTGATCCGCGCGCGCGGGCGCGAACACCTCGATCGGCTCGGCGATGCCCTGCACCTTGTGCCGGCCGAGCGAATCCCAGCCGCCGCCCGGGCACGAGTCCACGAATGCGCGGCTGGCCACGATCGGACGCCCGACTTCCTTCGTCAGCGCCTCGAGCCGCGCCACCTGGTTCACCGAGGGGCCGATCACCGAGAACGAGAGCCGGCCCGGCGTGCCGATGTTGCCGAACATCACGTCGCCGACATGCAGGCCGAGCCCGAATTCGAGCTGCGGCATCGCGCGATGCGCGCGCGAAGCATTCGTGCGCGCGAGGCGCCGGTGCGCGTCCTGCGCGGCGGCGAAGGCGCGGCCGCATGCATCGCCGCGGCGCGCGGCGCCCGCCTCGGCGCCGCCGTCGATCGGGAAGATCGCGAGCACCGCGTCGCCGATGAAATCGAGGATCTCGCCGCCCGCGTCCATCACCGCGCCGCCGACGCATTCGAAATAGCAGTTGAGCACCTCGGTGTAGGACTCGCGGCTGAGCCGCTCCGCCATCGCCGTCGAGCCGCGCAGATCGCTGTACCAGATCACGGCCGGGATCGTCTCGCCGTCGCCGCGCCGGATCTGGCCGGCGAGCACGCGGTCGCCGGCGCTGCGCCCGAGATAGGTCTCGACGACGTTCTCCGCCACCTGTCCGCGGATCGTCATGCGGCACGCCACCGCGAGGCGCCGCTGGATGCGGTGGAGCGCGCGGAGATCGGCATCGAAGAAGCCGCGCTTGCGGTCGGTCACCCAACTGCCGATCAGCCCGTCATTCTCGCCGCCGCCGAACGGGATCAGGAACGCGAAATAGTCGGTGCCGCCGGCCGCGCGCAGCTCCTCCAAGATCGGGAAATCGAACATCGCCTCGGGGCCGACGAGGCGCCGGCGCAGGCTCGCGATGCGCCGCTGGATCATGTGGAACAGCGGGCTGTGCAGCCACGCCGGGTTCTGGTTGCTCATCGTCCGTTCGAGCTGGTTCACCTCGAGCTTCTCGCCGCGGCGCCAGGTGAGGCTCATGCCCGAATAGAGCGGGTGGAGCATGTTGAACGAGATGTGGAAGCGCTGGATCGGAATCCCGGCCGCGTCCACGCGCGCGACCGTGCCCTCGAACAGATGCTCGATCCTGGGCTCGCCCAGCGCCTCGCCCATCAGCCAGTCGGTGACGCTGTCGATGAGGACGTTCGGATGGTCGGCGGGCGGGCGGGGCATGAGGGGCTGCGATGTTGCGGATGCGGAGGCTAGCATATAGGGCTTGAGCGGCCGTTTGCAGCATCCAACCCGGCCACCGGCGGAAGGCAGGCATGGTCGAAACGAAGACGATCGAGCTCGCGCGCGCGGGCGGGCGGGCTTACGAGGCCTTCGTCGCGGCGCCGGCGGGCGGCCGCAAGCCCGCGATCCTGATCCTCTCCGAGATGTTCGGGCTCAACGGCCCGATGAAGGAATTCGCGCGGCATTACGCATCGCGCGGGCATTGCACGATGGTGCCCGATCTCTTCTGGCGCACCGAAACGCCGGGCGGCGTCGGCTATGACGAGAAGGGCTTCGCGCTCGCCTGGGCGCGCATCAAGGATTTCGACATCGACACCTGCGCGGCCGACATGCGCCTTGCCGCCGAGGCGCTGCGCCGCGAACCTTCCTGCAACGGCAAGGTGGCGGCGCTCGGCTTCTGCATGGGCGGCCGTCTCGCCTTCGTCGCCGCCGCGCGCTCGGGCATGGACGCCGCGATCGGCCTCTACGGCCTGAACGTCTCGAAGCACCTCCACGAAGTGCCGGCGATCACGGTGCCCACGCATCTCCACTACGGCGACAAGGACGAGCACGTGCCGCTGCCCGAGATCGAGGCGGTGGCGAACGGCGTCGCCGCAAATCCCAACATCACGATCTGGCGCTATCCCCAAGCCGGCCACTCGTTCTTCAACAAGGTGCGCCCCACCTACGACGCCGCGGCGGCGGCGCTCGCCGCCGAGCGCATCGACGCAGTGCTGGCGGGGCTCTGAGCGGCGCGCTTGGCCGACTGGCGGTTACCCCACCGGTGACGGCGCGCACTGCGGTTCATGGCGGGTTCGCATACGATGCGGAGAGGAATGGCGCTCCCGCGCCGCTCTCCAACAGACAGGACCTCCCATGCTCCGCATCGTCTTCGCCACGGCCGCCGTCCTCGCGAGCGTCGTCTCGCTGGCCGGCACCGCCTCCGCCACCGCGAACTGCCCCGCCTGGACCACCGCGAAATGCGTCCAGCACTCGTGCACCGGGCCGCTGATCGGCGGCAAGTGCACCTGCGTGCGCTACCAGTGCGTCGCGGACAAGAAGAGCGATCCGCCCAAGGCGCTGCTGCGCCGCTAGCCGATCGCGGATCCCCAACCCCGACGGAGCGGGTGGTGCCGCGCGGCGCCGCCCGTTTTGTCGATTCGTCGCGCCATCTCGACGCCGCGCGCCGCTTCCCCTTTGCCCTGAAGAGATTTCCATTGCCGCGGGCGCTCGTTCTTCCGATACACTCCGCCGCGCAAATGGCCGCGATGCAGACCCATGTCAGCCCCGAACGCGGATAGCCCGCCCGACGCCGTTCCCGCGCAGCTCGCGCGAACGCCGGATCTCGTCGCGCTGTGGCGCTACTGGCGGGCGAAGCTCGGCGGCCGCGCTGTCTTGCCGCGCGCCGATTTCTATCCCGGCGACATTCCCGAGCTGCTCCAGATTCTGACGCTCACGGAACGCACGCCGGAGGGCCGCCTGCGCTACCGCATCGCCGGCGGCAAGGTGGTGGAGGCCTATGGCTTCGAGGCCACCGGCAAGTATCTCGACGAATTCCTTTCGCCCGATCGTCTGAAGGTCGCGCACGTTCACATCGGCGCCGCGCTCTCCAGCGCGCGGCCGGTGTTCTCGCGCACGACCTACGCTTCGCCGGGCGGCCCCCGCTACGTGAACGCGCGCCTCAACATTCCGCTGAGCGACCGCGCCGGCGCGATCAACCTCGTCGTCGCCGCCCACATCATGGAAATTTCGCCCGTGCTCGGCGCGCAATTCGGCGACAGGGCGCTCGTGCCGAGCACCGACGAACTCGAGGTGCTCTGACCCCATCGCCCGGCCCCGGATTGCTCCGATCGCGCGCGCAGCCCTAGACCGGGCGCCGCCATTTTTCGCCGGCAGGAGGGCGCGCCCATGGCCGCGCCGATGAATGTCGGCTACGATGCGGCCGACCAGACCTTTTCAACAGGAATTCGACATGAAGAAATTGCGATCCATGCTGCTCGGCCTTGCGGCGCTTGCCGGATTTGCGCTCGCTTCGACCGCGGCCCGGGCGGATTGCACGATCGGCAATTGCTGGGGCGCCGTCGCCTATTCCGAAAACGGCGCGTGGGCCTATGCCTACAATTTCCCGACGCGGGCGATTGCGGGCCAGCAGGCCCAGGCGAACTGCAAGGGGCAGTGCACCCACATCCTGACGTTTCACAACAGCTGCGGCGCCTACGCCACCGGCCCGCGCGGCAACTTCTACTACGGCTGGGGAAATGCCCCGACCCGCGGCGAGGCCGAGGCGATCGCGCTGGCGGAATGTCGCGCGCGTGGGCCCGCCTGCGGCATCCGCGTGTGGAGCTGCACCAGCCGCTAGCGCGCGTCCGGCGGACGACAGGCGACAGGCCCCGCCCAATTCGAGGCGGGGCCCGGGGCGAACGGGGCAGACCTTTTTCTCGGTGACGCGGGCGCGGATTTCGCGTCGCGTTTCGTCGCGTCCAACGCCGGGCCTGACGGAAAGGGGCTGACCCCTTCTGCAGGGCGCCTGCATCAGAGCGGGGGCCCGGCGTCTCTCCTGCGCCGCTTCGGCCCGGTCCACACGACGCCGGGATAGCCTTTCAACGGGCGCAGCGTCTCGCAGCGATACGCCCATTCCGGCGAGTCCTCGATGGCGATGTGATAGAGCGGCTCGCGGCCGGTGCGCGCGTCGAACAGCGCGCGCGGAAGGTTCACCATCTTCGGCGACCGCCCGCGTGCATAGAGAACGGGCGTGCCGCAGCGTGCGCAGAACGCGCGCGTGTCGCCGGTCACTGCATCTGTGAAGCGGGTGAGCTGCTTCTCGCCCTTGGCCACGCGGAAACGGCTGCGCCAGCAGCCGACATAGGTCGCATAGGCGGCGCCATGCGCCCGCCGGCTCGCGCGCGAATGATCGTGCCACGCCCAGAACGCCGGCACGCCGATCTCGACCCGCACCGCGCCGCACAAGCACTGCCCCGCAGCGATGCCCGCCCGCGCCTTGCCGAACGCTTTCACCGTAGCCTGGCTCATGCCGCACCTCCGGGAGCGACTATAGCGCGACGGCTGCGGTCCCGCTGCCAGGCGAGATGATCTCGACTATGATCCGGATTTTTCGCAGTACTATTGTAGCTCGTACACCAATTCGGACGGGGACGCGCTCAGAATGCTGACGGTTGTGCCGGCCACGGCAAAGCTCTTGCTTCGCGCTAGGTCGATCTCGAAAGTGACTGAAGGTTAGGGAAATCAGGGTCAGAGTTAGATCTCTCGCCAAGATGGCCAGCGCGTCAACCGAAACAGGGGAAGTAGAAATGCCCGAGATACCGGAGAAGAAGAGCTTCGTCGGAAAGGTCACGAGCCTCGCGCTCACGGGCGAGGGGCAGAATTCGGCGCAGCTCTTGTTCACAGTCGAACGGGGCGCCGGCGCCAATGCGGTCAAGCACGCCTTCGTCTATCTCGATTACCCGCGCCACGAACGGCAGGTTTTTGCGGGCGCGGCCTCGATGCTGACGGCCGCGTATTTCGCCAAGACCGCGATCGAGGTCGTCTATCTGGTCGATCATCCGACCGATGTGGCGACGGGCATTTTCATTCCGCCCTCGAAGGCGCGCCCGAAGAAGAAGAAATAAAGCAACGGGAGACCCAGCGCCGGCGCGCTTGATATGTTCCTGTATTGTTCTAAATAGTCCTTCATGGCCCCTGTCCGGGTGCCACCCGGTTCCGCGTCTCCGCGCAGGGCCGTGCGGAGCTTTGGATGAGCGAGACGCGGCATGCGCCTGTTGAAGAATGTCGAAACCCTGGGACCGCGCGGTCGCGAGGAACGGTGATGCTAACGTTTGCTAACCGTTTGCAGGAAATTTCCGGCGCGTCGCGCGGCGGCCTTGCCCCGGCCTTGCCCGGTTTTGCACGCGAATGACTACGAAAGACTACAAATGCCTACGCTTCATACCGGGGGGAGGGGCGGCGGATGTGACGCGGATGTTTACGCGCATGTTGACGTTTGTTGACGCTTCGCACCCCCTCCCGGTGTCAACATGCCGTGCCGGCCTCCTGCTCTTCCCCCGCTTGCGGGGGAAGGCTTCAGTGCGCCGTGCTCACGCAATGCCCGGGAATGACGGTGTGTTTGCGCGAACGAATCCGGCGCCGCCCGCCGGCGCCGTCACGGCGCCGTCATCCCCGTTGTGCGGTGCGGCAACAGCGGGCTACAAAGTTTGGCCTGCGCATGCCGGGCTTAGAGGGGCTTAACCGCACGTGTTCAAGAAAATCCTGATCGCCAATCGCGGCGAGATCGCCTGCCGCGTCATCCGCACCGCGCGCCGCATGGGGATCAAGACGGTCGCCGTCTATTCCGAGGCCGATGCGGAGGCGCTGCATGTGCAGATGGCCGACGAGGCGGTGGCGATCGGCCCGGCGCCCTCGGCGCAGTCGTATCTGCAGATCGAGAAGATCATCCAGGCCTGCAAGGACACGGGCGCCCAGGCCGTGCATCCCGGCTATGGCTTCCTCTCCGAGAACCAGGCCTTCGCCGCCGCGCTCAAGAAGGCCGGCATCAAGTTCATCGGCCCGCCAAGGAAGGCCGTGGCCGCGATGGGCGACAAGATCGAATCGAAGAAGCTCGCCAAGGCCGCGGGCGTGAACACGGTGCCGGGGCATCTCGGCGTGATCCCCGACGCGGCGGCTGCGGTGAAGATCGCGCGCGAGATCGGCTACCCGGTGATGATCAAGGCCTCGGCCGGCGGCGGCGGCAAGGGCATGCGCATCGCGCACAACGACGCCGAGACGGAAGAGGGTTTCCGCTCGGCCACCGCCGAGGCGAAAAACGCGTTCGCCGACGACCGCGTGTTCGTCGAGAAATTCGTCGAGCAGCCGCGCCACATCGAGATCCAGGTGCTGGCCGATTCGAAGGGCACCTGCGTCTATCTCGGCGAGCGCGAATGCTCGATCCAGCGCCGCCACCAGAAGGTGATCGAAGAGGCGCCGAGCCCGTTCCTCGATGCGAAGACGCGGAAGGCGATGGGCGAGCAGGCCGTGGCGCTGGCCAAGGCGGTGGGCTACCAGTCGGCCGGCACGGTCGAGTTCATCGTCGACAAGAAGCGCAATTTCTACTTCCTCGAGATGAACACGCGGCTCCAGGTCGAGCACCCGGTGACGGAAAAGGTCACGGGCCTCGATCTCGTCGAGCTGATGATCCGCGTCGCCGCCGGCGAGAAATTGCCGTTCGAGCAGAAGGACGTGAAGCTCAAGGGCTGGGCGATCGAATCGCGCGTCTATGCCGAGGATCCGGTGCGCAATTTCGTGCCGTCGATCGGGCGGCTCGTGCGCTATCGCCCGCCGGAGGAGAACGATTCGGTGCGCGTCGATACCGGCGTCTACGAAGGCGCCGAGATCAGCATGTATTACGACCCGATGATCGCGAAGCTCGTGACGTATGGGCCCACGCGCGATGCCGCGATCGCGCGCATGGAAGGCGCGCTCGATGCGTTCCACATCCGCGGCGTGAACCACAACGTGCCGTTCCTGGCGGCGATCCTGCGCTCGCCGCGCTTCCGCAGCGGCAATCTCACCACCGGCTTCATCGCCGAGGAATTTCCCGACGGCTTCAAGCCCGGCGAACTGGCGCCCGACGTGGCGGCGCGGCTCGTGGCGGCGGCGGCGGTCATCCACGTCACGCAGCGCGGGCGCGAGCGGGCGATCTCGGGCCAGCGCGACGGCGTGCTGACGATGCCCGAGCCCGAATGGCATGTGCGGCTTGGCGATGCCGGATACGACGTGACGGTCGAGGGCGCGCTGCCGTCGTGCCGCGTGCGCTTCGCGCTCGGCGGGCGCGACTATGATCTCGCGGTGGCGAGCGACTGGAAGATCGGCGAGCCGCTGTTCCGCGCGCGCATGGGTGAAGACGACCTCACGATCCAGGCCGAGCGGCAGGGCGTGGGCTGGCGGCTCATCCATGCCGGTGCATCCACGCAGGCGGTCGTGCTCTCGCGGCGCGCGGCGGCGCTGGCCGCGCAGATGCCCGAGAAGGAAGCGGCCGACACCTCGAAATTCCTGCTCTCGCCGATGCCGGGGCTGCTCGTTTCGCTCGCGGTGAAGGAAGGGCAGGCGGTGCGCGCCGGCGAAGAGATCGCCGTCGTCGAGGCGATGAAGATGCAGAACGTGCTGCGCGCCGAGCAGGACCGCACGGTGAAAACGCTCCACGCCAAGCCCGGCGAAAGCCTCGCGGTGGATCAGGCGATCGTCGAATTCGCATGATGCGGCTATGCGAAAACCGCCCCGATCCGCGCGGGGCGGCTTGCAGTGGGCCGGGGCCCATGCACAATGGCGGCGGGGCGGTTAGGTTGTCGCAATCCGGAGCAAGGCAATGCTCGCGGCCTATCCGCTGCTGCACACGCGCTCGATCGGCGAAGTCGTCGCGTACATCGAAGACGTCACCGGCCTGAGCCTCAGCCAGGTCGGGCGCGAGCCGCCGGGCGAAACGGCCGTCAACGGGCTGTGGCTGAAGCGGCTCTCGTTCGCCTCGTTCCGCTACGGCTTCGAGGCTTCGATCGCGCCGGCCGACGATCTCTCCACCTACATCCTCTCGCTGCCCGTGCGCGGCTCGATGCGCATCGACGACGGCGAGCGGCGCGCTTCGGTGGCGCCCGGCATGGGCGTGATGCTCTCGCCCGGCGCGCGCTTCGCGATCGCGTATCCGCAGCACCTGCACCGCATCCTGATGCGCGTCTCGGCGGAAGCGCTCGCGCGGCACTACGCGCTGATGACCGGCAGCGCGCCCGCCGCGCCGCTGCGCTTCGCGCCCGTGATCCGCGACGGCGCTCCGTTCGTGGCGCTGAAGCGCCAGCTCCTCGCCACGATGGCGCGCATCGAATCGGGCGATCTCGGCCCTGCGTCGGATCGCCCGTCCGACGAGGCGGAGAGCGCGCTGCTGAGCGCCGTGCTGCTCGCGCTGCCGCACGACGGCGCGGCCGCGCTCACCGCGCCGGCGGCGGCGCCGAGCCCGCGCAGCGTCCGCCGCGTCGTCGACTACATCCACGCCAATGCCGATCGCCCGGTCACGCTCGAGGATCTCGTCGCCGTGTCCGGCGTCGCCGGCCGCACGCTGTTCAAGCACTTCCAGGCCTTCAAGGGCATGGGGCCGATGGCCTATCTCCGCCGCATCCGCATGGACCGCGTGCACGAGGCGCTCGCCGCGGCCAGCCCGGACGAGACCGTCACCGAGATCGCGCTGCGCTGGAGCTTCCACGAGCTCGGCCGCTTCGCCGGCGCCTACCGCCGCGCCTTCGGCGAGACGCCCTCGGCCACCTTGCGCCGCCGCCGGCGCTCGGCCTGACCGCCGAAAGGCCGTTCCCACCGCTTGAAAACGCCCGTCCATCCGCTAAGAGTGCGGCATGGCCGAGCGGGAACGCGCGGTGGCGTTGCGCATCGAAGGACGGGTCCAGGGCGTCTGGTATCGCGGCTGGGCCGTGGCCGAGGCGGAGCGGCGCGGGCTCCGCGGATGGGTCCGCAACCGCGGCGACGGCAGCGTCGAGGCGCTGCTGATCGGCGCGGAACCGCTGGTCGCGGCGATGATCGAAGCCTGCCGCCGCGGCCCGCCGGCGGCGCGGGTGAGCGCCGTGATCGAGCGCGCGGCGGCGGACGACGGCTCGGCGGGCTTCCGCCAGCGGCCGACGGAATAGAGCAGGGATTGATGCGAATGGGACGCATACTCGTCGATGGCGCGCCGTATCACATCGAGCATTTCGAGAAGTATGTCGGCCGTGTCATCGGCTACTCGGACTGGCTCACGGTCGATCAGATGCGCATCGACGCGTTCGGGCGCGCGACGAACGACATGAACCGGATCCACGTCGACCCCGAGTTCGCGCGCGCCAACAGCCCGTTCGGCGGCATCGTCGCGCACGGCTTCCTCACGCTCGCGCTGCTCACGCACCTGTCGCAGACCGCCGAGATGATGCCCGAAGGCGTCGATTACGGGATCAATGTCGGCTTCGAGCGCGTGCGCTTCCTGGCGCCGGTTCCGGTCGACAGCGCGATCCGCCTGAAGGCCACGGCGCTGGCCTGCGAGCCGCGCCAGCCGGGCCGCTGGACCTTCAAGTGCCGCTGCAACATCGAGGTGCGCGAGAGCGGCCGGGTCGCGCTGAGCGCCATCTGGTCGGTCCTGTTCATCAACACCGCGCTCTCCGGCCTCAAGACCCCCGACATGGCCGCGGCCGGCAAGGGCTGAGCGGTAGCGGTTCGTTAACCAACGCTTGGCAGAGTGCGACCGTCCAATACCGTCGCCAGGCCGATGCGCAAGCTCATCCTTCCCGCCCTGTTCATGGGCTTCATGCTGCTGAACGCGGCCCTGTTCGTGTTCATCACCCGCGAGTTCGCGGACGGCCAAGTCACGACCAAGCGGACCGTGACGCAGCAGGAAATGCGTCAGCGCTGAGGCGCGCCGAACACCTCGGCGAAGGCCGCCCGGAGCGCGGCATCGACCTCGGCCATCTGCACGTGGATGCCGAGATCGGCCAGCGAGGTGACGCCGTAGCGCGGGTCGGCGATGCCGCACGGCACGATGCCGGCGAAATGCCCGAGATCGGGATCGACGTTGAGTGCCACGCCGTGCAGCGTGACCCAATGGCGCACCCGGACGCCGATCGCCGCGATCTTGTCCTCGCGGCCCGCGCCCTTCTCGCGTCCCGCGTCTGCGCGGTCCCGATCGACCCAGATGCCGACACGGCCCGCGCGCCGCTCGCCCTTCACGTTGAAGCGGGCGAGCGTGGCGATGATCCAGTTCTCGAGGTCGCACACGAAGCGCCGCACGTCGCCGCCGCGCCGCGCGAGGTCGAGCATCACATAGGCCACGCGCTGGCCGGGCCCGTGATAGGTGAACTGGCCGCCGCGCCCGGTCTGGAACACGGGAAAGCGGTCCGGCGCGACGAGGTCTTGCGGCCGGGCGCTCGTGCCGGCCGTGTAGAGCGGCGGATGTTCCAGCAGCCAGACGAGCTCCGCCGCGCGCCCGGCGCGGATCGCGGCCACGCGCTCGTCCATCGCGGCCAGGGCGGCCGGATAGGGCACCGGCGCATCGTCGATGCGCCAGTCCACGCCCTTGTTCAAAAGCGTCGCAATTCCCACTTCTGCTTGCGCCATGGATATCGATTTGGTATCCCAACGCGCCTTTCGCCAGCCAGGGTTAAAGCCGGGCGGAAGGACGTGCAAGCTTCGGGCTTGCTGCTGTGGGCGATGCGGTCGTGGCGGAACTGGTAGACGCGCTAGCTTGAGGTGCTAGTTCCCGAA
>CAYZSG010000053.1:0-7685 GCA_964481045.1 uncultured Candidatus Odyssella sp.
GCGATAGCCCTTGAGCGAGGGCACCTCGATTTCCTCGAGAGAGCCGGTCGGCAGAATGCCGTAGACGGGCTTCAGGTCGCCGTTCGTCTCGCCGGCGGCCACCGTCGTGATGTAGCGGAGGAAATCCTCCATCGTCTTGGTCGCGCCCAGCCGGTTGAGCGCGTGCACCGAGAAATAGGCGTCGCGCAGCCAGCAAAAGCGGTAATCCCAGTTGCGCTGCGTGCCCGGCGCTTCCGGAATCGAGGTGGTGAGCGCGGCCACGATCGCGCCGGTCTCCTCGAACGCGCAGAGCTTCAGCGTGATGCCGGCGCGGATCACCGCCTCCTGCCATTCGAACGGCACCGAAAGATAGCGAACCCATTCGATCCAGTAGTCGAGCGTGCGCTCGTGGAACTCGCGCACCACGTGGGGGATCGAGGCGGCGAGCATCTCGTCCGGCCCCAGGATCAGGTGAATGGGCTGGGTGAGCGCGAACGGCGCTTCGGATTCCACATAGGCGAGCGGCGCGTCGGTGGTGAGCCGCAGTGTCTGGCCGGCGCCCACGAAGCGGATGTGGTTGCTGCCATGCGTCGTCACCGGCTTCTCGTGGCCGTAGGCGAAGACGGGGCGGACGCGCACCCGCACCACCGGCAGCCCGGCCACGGGCTCGACGCGCCGCACCAGCGTGGTCGGACGATAGACGCGGTCGTGCTGCTTGAAGCGGGGCGCGAAATCGGTGATGCGCACCGCGCCGCCGCGCGTGTCGGTCAGCGTCGTCAACAGGATCGCGCTGTTGCCCTGGTACTCCTGCTTCGCCTCGGCGAAGTTCTCGAGCGCCACCTCGTAGAACCCGGCCTCGGCGCCGTCGCCGTCGAGCAGGCTGCAGAACACCGGGTCGCCGTCGAAGCGCGGCAGGCAATACCACACGATGCGCGCGCGGCGGTCGACGAGCGCCGCCACGATGCTGTTGCCGATGACGGCCAGGTTGAGGTCGGGCATGCGGTTTCAGATCCCTCTCGGTCCTTCGATATACGAAGGAGAGGGCCAAGGTGAAGGCCGCATCGAGCGGGGCCCGGCATCCCGCGCGACTTTCTTCCGCCCGGCGCGTGCGGCAAGATATGCTCCGCAGCCAATGGGAACCGCCATGCGTCTCGCCCGCCTCGCCTTCGCCGCCGTGCTCCTGTTCGCTGCGCCGGCCCTGGCGCTCGATGCGGGCGACCGCACGTTCGGGCCCGGCCGCGTCGGCGCGATCGTCAAGGGTGCCACGCAGCCGGGCGATCTCGCGCGCATCTACGGCGCCGGCAATGTCCGCTACGACAAGGTCCATCTTGCCGAAGGCGAATACCGGCAGGGGGCCTTCATCTACAAAGACACGGCCGACGCGCTCGAGGTGGGCTTCTCCGAGGACGGCAAGAAGATCGAGTTCATCCGCATCCTGGGCGGGGGCTGGAAGTCCAAGGAAGGCATCCGGATTGGAACCACGCTGGCCGAACTGGAGCGCATCAACGGCGGCGCGTTCAAGTTCCTGGGATTCGGCTGGGACAACGGCGGCAACATTTCGAACGCCGCCAAGCTGCCCAAGGGCGTAATCATCAGCCTCGCGCCGACCCGAAACAAGGAATCGCGGCAGGCACGCCAAGTGCAGGGCGACACCGAATTCAGCTCGCGCCATCCCGCGCTCAAGAGTCTCGGCGTCGTGGTGAGCGCTATCTCAGTCACCTTCGGGCCATGAGCGCCGGCATGCGAATGCGTATCGCGACAAGCCTGATTGGATTCGCCGCGTTTGCGGTTCTGCATCTGGCCGGCCCGGCGCTGGCCCTCGATGCGAACGAACGCAGCTTCGAGCGCGGTCGCGTCGGCGCGATCGTCGGCGGCAAGACGAAGCCCGCCGATCTCGCCGCGATCTACGGCGACGGCAACGTGAAGAAAGTCCAGATCCACGCGCCCGGCGGCGGCGAGGAATCTCCGGGCGCCCTGATTCACCCCGATACGCCGGACGCGCTCGAAGTCACGTTCTCCGACGACGGCGCGCGCATCCTCTCCGTGTCGATCAACGGCAAGAATTGGGTGAGCAAGGCCGGCCTGCGCAAGGGCACGAGCCTCGCCGAGCTCGAGCGCATCAACGGCGGCCCGGTCGAACTCGCGGGCTTCGGCTGGGACTACGGCGGACAGGTGTTCGCGAGCGGGGCGGCGCTGAAAGGCATGGACATCTTCGTCAGCCCGACGCGCGGCAGCGCGCAGGAGCTGGATGCCGCCACGGGCGACCGCAAGTTCTCGTCGCGCGACGCCGTGATCGCGAAGCTCGCGCCCGAGGTCGTCGTGATCGAGGTGCGTTTCGACCAGGATCCGTGAGCCGGTCGTCGGCGCCTTTCATTCCCGCAGGACCTTCGGCAGGATGCGCGGCGCGTTGGAGGAGAACCACATGCGCTTCGGTTTATGGGCGTTCGCCGCTGCTCTATTTCTTGCCGCGCCAGCCGCATCGCAGAACGCGGCCGACCGCACCTTCGGGCCGGGCCGCGTCGGGGCGATCGTGAAGGGCACGACGAAGCCCGAAGATTTGGCCCGCATCTACGGCGAAGCCAACGTGAAGATGGCGAAGATGACCCCCCGCGACGGCGGGGACGAGGAATCTCCGGGCGCCTTCGTTTACTACATGACGGACGACGCGCTGCAGATCGCCTTCTCCGACGACGGCAAGCGGATTCTGTCCGTCACGATCCTCGGCAAGAATTGGAAATCCAAGGAGGGGCTGCGCGTGGGGACGCCCATCGACCAGCTCGAGCGGATCAATGGCGGCCCATTCCAGCTCTACGGGTTCGGGTGGGATTTCGGCGGCCAGGTGTTCGCGAACGGCCGCGCCTTGCGCGCCTACGAGATCTTTCTCTCGCCAACGGTGGATGGCGGCAAGGCGCGGGATCAGGTTACCGGCGAAGGCAAATACTCGTCGCGGCACCCCGCCATGAAGGTGCTGCGTCCCGCGGTGAACCTGATCACGGTCACCTTCGGACAATGACGAGCCGATAAAAAAGCGCACGCGCGTCGTCGCGCTTCCCCGATGCATGCGACGACGGCGTGCGCTGCGGCGCCTGACCCCGGCCCGGGTCTGCCGCCACGTGTCGCAGTCTCGCTGTGGCGCCGGCAGTCCCGAAGGGGCGGCGGCCGACTAGGGAATGGCTCCCGAAACCTTGCTCGAGACCGTGCCGTAGAGATCGCCGAGCGATCCTCCGACAGCGAGCGCGCCGGTGATCACCGCAATCGAGATGAGCGCCGCGATCAGTCCGTACTCGATCGCGGTTGCGCCGCTCTCGTCCTTCAGGAATCTGCGAATGGCGGTCACGCCGCTCTCCTCTTCTCGCCCTTGGCCCCGGCCCCGGAATTTCGTCTCGTCACGAAATCGTCCCGAGGTGCCCACAGTTTCGTACCGAGGTGTTGAGCAGCCGTAAGCCGGTGTGGCTAAGGCATGATGGGCCGGCTCGGTTAAATTTTCGTTCGCATGGCCGCCGGGCGGCTCAGCGATGCGCCTCGGCGCGGCGGGCGAGGCGGCTCATCACGCCGTTGGCCACAGAGGCCAGCGCGAAGACGATGGCGACGATCGCGTAGAGCGCCGCGAAATCGTACTGGTCGTAGTAGTCGCGCGCGAGGAAGCCGAGGCCCGCGCTGGCCAGCTTCAGTTCGCCGAGCAGCACGCCGATGATGCACACGCCGAGGCCGAGGCGCAGGCCCGTCACGATCGGAAGCGCGAGCGCGGGCAGATAGACCATCCGCAACATCTGCCCGCCGAGCAGGTAGAACGCGCGGCCCACGCGCACGAACACGGGCGGGATCGCGCGCATGCCGGCCGCGGCCGCGATCGCGACCGGGAAGAAGGCCGAGATGGCGCCCAGCGCAACCTTCGAGCCGGGCCCGATGCCGACCGCGAGCATCACGATCGGCAGGAACACGATCTTGGGCGTGGTGGCGAGCGCCGCGATGTAGGGATCGGCGGCGGCGCCGAGCACGCGGCGCGCGCCCATCGCGAGGCCGAACGCGACGCCGGGGATGGCGCCGAACACGAAGCCGCCCGCCACCTCGCCCAGCGTTACCGCGAGGTGGCGATAGAACGAAAGGTTCGCGATCTCGCCCGCGATCGCCGCCGCCACCGCGCTGGCCGGCGGCAGCGCCTCGCCGAAGACGAGCCGCGTCTGCCCGAGCACCTCCCACAGCGCGAGGAGGCCGGCCAGCGTGACGAGCCGGATCAGCGTCGCGTCGCGTCGAGCGCTCAAACGGGCCGGAGCCATGTCTGAAGCCGTTTCAGGAACCACAGCATGCCGCCGCTCACCAGGATCACGAACACGATCGCGCCATACATGCCCGGCGTGTCGAATTTGTCGTAGGTCTCGGAGACGACGAAGCCGAGCCCGCCGAAATTGATGAGGTATTCGACTCCGATGATGTTGACGAGCGCATAGATCGTGCCGAGGCGCAGGCCTGTGAAGATCATCGGCGTGCCGGCCGGCAGCAGGATTTTCCAGAATTCCTGGCGCGGCGTGAGGTTGAAGGCGCGGCCCACGCGCACGAGCGTCGGCGAGACCGCGGCGAGGCCCTCGCGCGTGTAGAGCACGATCGCGACGAATCCCACGACGAAGCCCATGAAGCCGGTGCTGGCATAGGTGCGCCCGAACAGCACGAGGACCACCGGATAGACCAGCACCAGCGGGGCGGCGAACAGCGCGCCGAGCCAGTTGCGATAGGCGAGGCCGAAGCGCGGGTGCTTGTAGAGCCAGTAGCCGGCCGGCAGGCCCACCGCCACCGCCGCCGCCACCGCGGCCAGTGCGGTCAGCAGCGTGGCGCCGAGCGAGCGCAGCAGCCCCTCTTCGGCGGTGAGGCGCCAGATCGCGGCGGCGGTGTCGGTGGGCGCCGCCACCACGAGCTTCGGAACGAGATCGAGCCGCACCAGCGCCTCGAGCGCCGCCGCGAGCAATGCGAGCGCGGCAAGCCCCCAGAGCGCCGGCGCGGTCCGGCTCCGCACGCTATTTCACTTCGACGACGAGTTCCTTGATCTGCTCCGGCGTCAGCGGCTTCTCGAGCCGCTTGGATTTCACCGCCTCGGCGATCGAATGCTCGAGGCCGGAGATCGGCCACGGCACCATGCGTTCCTTGGGGTAGAAGCCGATGCCTTCCTTGGCGATCTCGGGCGAGATCTTGGTGATGCCTGCCCAATAGGCGGCGGCCTTGTCGACATTGGCATACATCCAATCGACCGATTCCGCGTAGGCGCGCGAGAAGCCCTGCGCCGCCTTGGGCCGCTCGGCGAGGAACTTCGCCGTGGTCACGTTCACGCGGATGCTCACATCGTTGAGCTCGGTCAGCTCGCTGCCGCGCGCCACGATGCGGAACTCGCCCTTCTTGATCGCGTCGAGCGCGAAGGGCACCGCGGCCCAGGCCATGTCGATCTGGCCCGAGACGAGCTGCGTCCGCGTCGCCGGCATCGCGCCGGTGGAGACGAGCTTCGGCGACACGCCGTATTTCACGATGATCTGCTGCGCGGTGAGGTGCGTCGAAGAGCCGGGCCGCGAGAACGTCATCGTCTTGCCGTCGGCATCCTTGAGCGACTTGATCGGACTGTCGGCCTTCACATACCAGTAGATGTCGCCGGCGCCGCGCATCTCGGAGCCGATGATGCGCACCGGCGCACCCTTGGCGTAGGCCGCGAGCACGCCCTCGACGCCGTTGGTCATCGCGTAGTCGACGCTGCCGGTCAGCACGGCCTGCAAGGTTTCGGCGCCGCCGGCGGTCCAGGTGATGTCCACCTCGAGCCCGTGCTTCTTGAAGATGCCGGCCTCAATGCCGAGCGGGATCACCTGCGAATCCCACACCTGGCGCTGGCCGACCGCGACCTTGATCTTTTCCTGCGCGATCGCCGCCGTGGACCACGCAGACGCGGCGAGCGCCGCGGCGAGGAGAATCGTCTTCCGCACCGTCATGCCTTCCTCCCTATATCCCGCGGTCGAGCCGCCGCGGCGCGAGGGAGAGTAGAGCATGTTTCGAGGCGAGGAAATCAGGCCGGATCGGAGAACCTACGTAGGGCGGTCTCGATGCGGGCGCGCCCCTACGATGTCGCCAGCCGCACGATCCCGATCGTGCCGAGGGAGAGAACGACGAGGCCAACCATCAGCATCAGCAGGCGCGAGGGCAGGCGCTTGGTCATCCATCCGGCCAGCGGCGCGGCGAGCGCGCCGCCGAGGACGAGGCCGGCCGCCGTCACGAAATAGGTGGGCGCGATCGTGAAGAAGAACGCGATCGAGATCGCCAGCGTCACGAAGAACTCGGCGAGGTTCACGCTGCCGATCGTGTAGCGCGGCGAGTTTCCGCGCGCGACGAGGTTGGAAACCACGATCGGCCCCCAGCCGCCGCCGCCGATCGCGTCGAGGAAGCCGCCGGCCACGCCGAGCGGCACGACGCCGCGCGTGACCGGAACGGCCGGCCGCCGCGCGAAGGCCTTGAACACGATCAGCCCCGCCATCGCGCAGAGATAGATCGCCACGGCCGGCTGCGCGATCTTGCCCGGAAGCTGCGTGAGGATGTAGGCGCCGATCACGCCGCCGATCACGCCGGCCGCGGCGAGGCGCAGGAACAGCCGCTTGTCGACGTTGCCGTGCATCCAGTGCGAAACGCCGGAAATCGCGGTGGTGACGACCTCGGCCGCATGAACGCCGGCGCTGGCGATCGCCGGCGGCACGCCCAGCGCCAGCAGCACCGAGGTGGAGATCACGCCGAACGCCATGCCGATCGCACCGTCGACAAGCTGAGCCACGAAGCCCACCAGCGCGTAGAGCAGGATGTCCTCGGTCATGCGCCCCTCTCTGCAAAATTCGGGCCCGCCTTGGGCCCTCACCGCCCGCGCGGCCACGCCGGCAGATCAACGCAAGATCGGCACCGCCGTTCGCTTTCGGCCAAGCGGTTGCGGCGCAACTGAAATATCGAGCGCTGCGGCGGCCTCAGCGTGCGGCCGGGGCGCGCCGGGCGCTCTCGAGCGCGGCAAGGCCTTTGGCGGCCTCGGTTTTGAGGTCCTCCCAGATCGTGCCGAGGTATCCTGCAAAGCCCTCGCTGGCGATCACGTCGGAGGTGCGCGGGCGTGGCAGGTCGATCTCGACCACGCGCTTGATGCGGCCGGGGCGGAACGACATCACGAGCACCCGATCGGAAAGCTGCACGGCTTCGGAAAGATTGTGCGTGATCAGCAGCGTGGTCTGGTTGAGGGCCTGGCAGATCTCGATCAGTTTTTCGCCGAGCAGCATGCGTGTCTGCTCGTCGAGCGCCGCGAACGGCTCGTCCATCAGGAGAATGCGCGGCTCGGCGCAGAGCGTGCGCGCGAGCGCGGTGCGCTGGCGCATGCCGCCGGAAAGCTCGGCCGGATAGCGGCGCTCGAAGCCGTCGAGGCCCACGAGCTCGACGAAGCGCATCGCCTTCTCCTCGCGCTCGCGCCGGCCCATGCCGGCCACCTCGAGCGGAAACGCCACGTTCTCGACGACCGTGCGCCAGGGAAACGTCGACTCTTCCTGGAACACCATGCCGATATCGCGGTGCGAGCCGGCGATCGGTTTTCCATCCACCAGCACGCGGCCGCCGTCGGCGCTTTCGAGTCCGCCGATGATGTTGAACAGCGTGGACTTTGCCTTGAGTCCCGCCGGCGGAGCCGCTTCGTCGACGAAGTGAAACCCTCGCCG
>CAYZSG010000053.1:7695-14070 GCA_964481045.1 uncultured Candidatus Odyssella sp.
TTGAACAGCGTGGACTTGCCGCAACCCGAGGGTCCGATCACGGCCACGAACTCACCCTGGCGCACCTCGATGCTCGTCTCGGCCAGCGCGTCGACGGTGCCCGTCGCCGTCACGAACCTCTTCGCGACGCCCTCCACCCTGAGGATCGCCGCGCTCATCGCGCGCGTTCGCCCATGAACAGACGCATGGAGAAGCCTCCCAGCGTCATCTACTTCTTCTCCGCTTTCGCCATCGCGGCGGCGGTGGAGGCGTCGTAGCCGGGGGCGACGCGGATATCGAGCACGCAAACATGGCCCTGCTCCACGGCGCGGATGCCCTCGGCGATCGCGGCCTCGAGCGTCGCGGGCTCGGTGACGGGCCCGATGCCGCGGCAACCCTGCGCGCGCGCCATTTCGGCGAGGTCGATCTCGGGGTCGCCGATGCGCTGGCCGATCCAGCGGTTCTCCACGGGCCGGCTGCGCATGCGGGCCACGCGCTCCTGATGGATCTCGTCGTTGAAGAAGGAGCGGTTGTTCACGACGAGGATCAGCAGCGGAACCTTGTAGTGCGCGGCGGTCCAGAGCGCCTGCACGTTCATCAGGTAGTCGCCGTCGCCCATGATCGCGACTGGCAGGCGGCCCGTGCCGCGCAGCGCCAGCGCGGCACCCACCGCCATGCCCGGCCCCGAGCCGATGCCGGCGCCGCCATCGAAGCCGATGTAGTCGGCGGGGCCGCGGAAGTGCCACATCTGCCCGCCCCACGAGAGCGGCGTGCGCAGCAGCGTCACCGCGCGGTTGCCTGCCGCCGCGCGCAGACGCTGCGCGACCATCGCCACTTCGATGATCGGCCCATCGACCGGTGCGGGCGTCGGCGCCTTCCCGGCCGGTGCGGGCTTTGCCGCGATCGCTTTCTTTCCGAGCTCGGCGAGCAGCGCGCGTACGACGATGTCGGGCTCGTTGAGCAAATAGAGATCGGCCGGCGGCAGGCCCATATGGTCCTTGCTCCAGCCGTGATGCACATGCTGATCGATCGAGGCCTGGATCACCTTCGCCGGGATCGCGTCGCCGCCGAACGCCGTGCGCAGCGTGCCGGCGAGATCGATCCAGTCGAGCGACAGGATCACGTCGGCGGCCTTGATCGCCTCGGTCATCTCCGGCGTATTGAACGTGCTCGGCGCGGCGGCATGCAAGGGGTGATCGGTCGGGAAGCCGGCCGGCGCCTTGATGTCGGAGAGCACGCGCATGCCGAGCCTCTCGGCGAGCGCGATGCGCGCGCGCCACGAGTCTTCGCTGCCCACCGCGCCGCCGAACACGCGCCCCACGAGCATCAGCGGCGCCTTGGCGGCGGCGAGCATCTCGGCCGCGCGCGCAAGCGCCGCGGGATCGGGTGCCGCCGCCGCCGGCGCGCGATAGCGCGCGAAATCGATTTTCGGCAGCGGCGCGTCGAGCTTCGCTTCCTGCAGCAGAACGTCGAGATTGATGTAGACCGGCCCCATCGGCGGCGTCGTCGCGATCTGCACGGCCCTCAGGATCGATTCGCGCGCCGCGGCAACCGAGGCGGGCTGATCGTCGTATTTCACGAAGGGGCGGATCAGCGCGCCCTGGTCCTGCGCGGTGTGGATCCATTCGATCCAGGGCCGGCGCTTCGCGGCGTCGAAATGGCCGGTGGCGCCGATCAGCAGCAGCGGAATGCGGTCGCACCACGCGTCGAACACGGCCATGCTCGCATGCATGAGGCCCACATTGCTGTGCACCGCCGCGGCCATCGGCTTGCCGGTCACCTTCGCCCAGCCATGCGCGAGCGCTACGGCGCTCTCCTCGTGCAGGCACAGCAGCATCTGCGGCGAGCGGTTGCCGAGATAGTTGACGAGGCTGTCGTGCAGGCCGCGGAACGACGCGCCCGGATTGAGCGCGATCCACGGAATGCCGAGATCGCGCAGCGTCTCGGCGATCGGATCGCTGCCGAACAGCGCCGCCGGCGTGTCGCCGATCGGCCGCTCGATGTCGCCGCCCGGCGCCGCCGGCTCGTTGCGATCCATGCTCTTCTCCCTCGGTGCGGCGCGACGATAGCGGAGCGGGATCATCAAGAAAAGAAAAGGGAACAGGAGGCGGGGAGGCGGGGAGAAGGAAAATTCGCCACCAAGGCACTAAGACACGAAGAAGAAGAAAGAGCGCGCCGCAAGGGCGGCGCAAGGAAGGAGAAGAGTGGCGCCTTCGTGGCGAAACTTTCTTATCCTCTCCCCGTCTCCCCGCCTCCTGTTCCCTTCGCTTTCTTCACCCACGGCGGCAGGTGCCGGTGAAGGAGATCACGCGGTGCGCGCCGATCACGAACACCATCGCCATCTTCAGATCGGGCGCGATGCGGAACAGCATCGTGGCGCCCTCTGCGCTGATCGCGGCCACGATGCTCTTCTCGTCGAGCATCGCGTGATGGATCGCCTTGGGGTCGCGGCATTCCGCGCCGCGCAGCGCGCACATCGTCTTCGCGCCGAAATCGAGGCGCATGTCGCGCCCCGCCGTCACCTTCGAGGGATTGCACCTGCCCTTCTCGCAGTCGAACCCGCCGCCCTCGGCCGCGCAGAGCAAGACGCCCTCCGGCTCGGCGGCGCGGGCGGGAGCGGTGAACACAAGAAAGGCACAGGCGGCGAGGGCGATGCGGCGCATGGCGGTCTCCGGCCGGTTGCTGTCCGGCGAGAATACCACAGCCGCGGCTTGTGCCGGCGCGGCGAATCCCTCTAACTACCGTCATGACCTGGTCGATCGTCGCGCGGGATCCGGCGACCGGCGCTTTCGGCGTCGCCGTCGCCACGAAGTTCTTCGCCGTGGGTGCGCTGTGCCCGCATGCCTCTGCGCATGGCGCGCTGGCGACGCAGGCGCTCGTCAACCCCACCTTCGGGCCGCGCGGTCTCCGGATGCTGGCGGAGGGCCGGCAGCCGGTGCAGGTGATGGCGGCGCTGATCTCGTCCGACGACGGGCGTGATCATCGCCAGCTACACTTCATCGGCCGCGACGACGGCGCAGCCTATACCGGCAGCGCGTGCATCGATTGGTGTGGGCACAAGGTCGCCGTGGACCACTCCGTTGCCGGAAACATGCTGGCCGGCCCGCGCGTGGTCGCGGACACCAGCGCGGCCTACGCCGACAACGCGAAGCTTCCGTTCCCGCGCCGGCTGATCGCGGCGCTGATGGCGGGCGAGAAGGCGGGCGGCGACAAGCGCGGAAAGCAGTCGGCGGCTCTTCTGGTCTGGGGCGTCGAAGAATGGCCGCTGCTCAGCCTTCGCGTCGACGATCATGCCGATCCGCTGCCCGAGCTCGCGCGGCTCGAGCGCGTGAGCCGCGAGCGGTTCGTTCATTTCCGCCAATTCCTGCCGACCCGCGCCAATCCCGCCGGCGTGTTCGACCGTGCGACGATCGAGGCCGGCATCACGGCGGGGCTCGCGGCCGAAGCGGAAGCCGAGAAAGCCGGCGGCTGATGGCGGCCCTGCTCGAAGTGGCCGATCTTTCCGTCACCTTCGCGGGCGACGAAGGCAGGATACGCGCGGTCGAGCATGTGAGCTTCGCGCTGGCGCGCAACCAGACGCTCTGCGTCGTCGGCGAATCGGGCTGCGGCAAGAGCGTCACGGCGCTGGCCATCATGGGGCTGCTCGCGAAATCGGCATCGCGCGAGGGCAGCGTGCGCTTCGACGGCACCGAGCTGACCGCGCTCGATGCGGGCGCCATCAACGAAATGCGCGGCGCCCGGCTCGCGATGATCTTCCAGGAACCGATGACGTCGCTGAACCCCGCCTTCACGGTCGGCGATCAGATCGTCGAGGCGATCCGGCGCCACCGCGGCGGCACGCGCGCCGAGGCCAAGGCGCGCGCGATCGAGATGCTGAAGCGCGTGCGCATCCCGGCGCCCGAGCGGCGTTTCTCGGATTATCCGCACAAGCTCTCAGGCGGCATGCGCCAGCGCGTGATGATCGCGATGGCGCTGGCTTGCGATCCCGAGCTCTTGATTGCCGACGAGCCCACGACGGCGCTCGATGTCACGATCCAGGCGCAGGTGCTCGATCTGATGCGCAAACTCCGCGCCGAAACCGGCGCCGCGATCATGCTGATCACGCACGATCTCGGCGTCGTGGCGGAAATGGCTGATCGCGTGATCGTCATGTATGCCGGCCAGATCGTCGAGGAGGCGCCGGTGGGCGTGCTGTTCAGCCGGCCCGAGCACCCCTACACGGTCGGCCTGCTCGGCTCGATCCCGCGCCTCGACAAGAAGCGCGGCCGCCTGCCGGCCATCGAAGGCACCGTGCCAAGCCCGCTCGCAATGCCGAACGGCTGCCGCTTCGCGCCGCGCTGCCCGTTCGCCGACGATCGCTGCCGCAGCGAGCCTCCGTCGCTGCGCGCGGTGGCGGCCGAGCACTGGGCGCGGTGCTGGAAGAGCCCGCTGGAGCGGCTGGTGCAGTGAGGTCTAGGCTTTGTAGCCGCGTTGTGTTCACACCGGCGGGATGCCTACGTGCTCGCGAAATTGGGGAAGTGCCATGGCCACGAGTCCTAGCATCAGCTTTGGCGACACGGTCCGTGTTCGCGCAACGCCGGAAACGACCGCGAGAGGGCTGGCGGGGCTGACTGGGCAGGTTCGTGGAGTAACCACGCCTTCGGCTATGGCTGTGGATGTGATCGGTCCATTGATGACCGACTGCGCGTTCAATGTCTTCCTTGAACACAGAGAGGCCGATTTTTGGTTTCCGGCAGAACTGATCGAATTCGTCGACCACGCACCGGGCACTGTGATTGGCGTTGACGGCGCACCGATGACGTGGGTGCGTGACGCGAGCGGCGAATGGAAGGAGAATCGAACGAAACCGACCAAGCCCTGGTGGAAATTTTGGTGAGCGGATTGCACAGCATGCTCCTAAATTCGACCTCGCAAGTATGATCGAGCCCCTCCTTGTCGCAGAGAACTTGGTCAAACACTTCCCCGCGCGGCGGGACGTGTTCGGGCGGCCGCGCGCGTGGGTGAAGGCCGTCGATGGCGTGTCGTTCGCGCTCAAAGCCGGCGAGACTCTGGCCCTCGTGGGCGAGAGCGGCTGCGGGAAGTCCACGGTCGGCCGGCTCGTGCTGCGGCTCATCGAGCCCACCGCCGGCCGCGTGCGCTTCGAGGGCGAGGACATCCAGGCGCTCGGTGCTTCCGAGATGCGGCGCCTGCGCCGGCACATGCAGATCATCTTCCAGGACCCCTACGCGTCGCTGAACCCGCGCATGACGGTGGGGCAGATGATCGCCGAGCCGCTTGCGCTGCACGATGTCGTGCCGGCGGCGCAGCGTGCCGCGCGGGTGCGAGACCTCCTGCACCGCGTCGGCCTCCGGCCCGAGCACGCCGAGCGCTATCCGCACGAGTTCTCGGGCGGACAGCGCCAGCGGATCGGCATCGCGCGGGCGCTGGCGGTTGAGCCGAAGCTCATCGTCTGCGACGAGCCGGTTTCGGCGCTCGACGTGTCGATCCAGGCGCAGGTCGTCAATCTGCTCGCCGATCTCCAGCGTGAGTTCGGCATGGCCTACATCTTCATCGCGCACGATCTCGCCGTGGTGCGCCACATCGCGACGCGCGTCGCGGTCATGTATCTGGGGCACATCGTGGAGCTGGCCGAAACGGCGGCGCTGTTCGCCGAGCCGCGCCACCCCTACACACAGGCGCTGCTCTCCGCCGTGCCGGTGCCCGATCCGGCCGCACGGCGGAAGCGCATCATCCTCGAGGGCGACGTGCCAAGCCCCATGACGCCGCCGCCGGGCTGCCGCTTTCACACGCGCTGCCCGCATGTTCGCGACCGCTGCCGCGAAGTGGTGCCGGTGCTCGAATCCGACGGCGCAGGCCGCGGCACGGCCTGCCACTTCTGGCGCGAGCTGCGCGCGCCCGATGTCACGCCCGAACGCGCCGCGGACGATGCGGTTCTGGCGAAATTGCAGGCGGCATTTGCCGCCCATCGCGCCAATCCGTCCGCGTAGTCCCACAGGAATGCAGCGTCGAAGGCCTCGCGAATCTGCTTAGGCTTCGGTTTCGCGGCCGTAACGGCGCCGGCGGGAATACGCCCGCCCTATCGCGTGTTCGCGATTCCGGTTAGCATTTCGGCCAATTCGGACATTGAGGAGGGATGAGATGTTCGCATCGCGCTTCGTTCTCGCGGCCGCGTTGTCAGCCGCGCTGGTTTCCACCGCCGCCGCGCAAACCACGCTCCGCATCGGCCTCGCCGAGGACCCCGACATCCTCGACCCCACGCTGGCGCGCACCTATGTGGGCCGCATCGTGTTCGCGTCGATCTGCGACAAGCTGTTCGACATCGACGAGAACGTGAAGATCGTCCCGCAGCTCGCCACGAGCTACGAGGTTTCGGCCGACGGCAAGGAAGTGCTGATC
>CAYZSG010000053.1:14080-25889 GCA_964481045.1 uncultured Candidatus Odyssella sp.
ACCGGCGTGCCGCTGAGCTACCGGGTCCGGAACCTCCTCGACGGCAAGGAAGTGCTGATCAAGCTGCGCCCGGGCGTGCTGTTCCACGACGGCGAGAAGCTCGACGCCGAGGCCGCGAAGTTCTCGATCGAGCGACACCTCACGATGCAGGGCTCGTTCCGCCGCGGCGAGATTTCGCCGATCGACAAGGTGGAGGTCGTCGATCCGCTCACCATCAAGCTCGTGCTGAAAGCGCCGTTCGCGCCGCTGATCGCCGCGCTCACCGACCGCGCCGGCATGATGGTTTCGCCCAAGGCCGCCAAGGAGCTCGGCGCGCAGTTTGGCACGAAGCCGGTCTGCGCCGGCCCCTACAAGTTCGTCGAGCGCGTCGCGCAGCGGCACATCATCGTCGAGAAGTTCAAGGACTACTGGAACAAGGACAACGTCCACATCGACAAGATCGTCTACCAGCCGATCGAGGATTCGACGGTGCGCCTGGCGAATCTGCGCTCGGGCAGCCTCGACATCATCGAGCGCATGCTGGCGACCGACGCCGGCACGGTGAAGAAGGATTCGAAGCTGGTGCTCGCGGCCGTCACCGAGCTCGGCTATCAGAGCATCACGATGAACGTCGGCAATGGCCCGCGCTCGAAGTCGCCGTTCGGCCAGGATCCGCGCGTGCGCCAGGCGTTCGAGCTGGCAATCGACCGGCAGGCGATCGTGCAGGTCGTGTTCAACGGCGAGTTCATCCCGGGCAACCAGTGGGTGGCACCGCAGCACCCGATGTATCAGCAGTCGCTGCCGATCCCGAAGCGCGACGTGGCCGCCGCGAAGAAGCTGCTCGCCGATGCGGGCGTCAAGACGCCCTACACGATCGAGCTGATGGTGCCGAACAATCCCGAGACGCGGCAGGTCTCCGAGGTCATCCAGTCGATGGTGAAAGAGGCGGGCTTCGACGTGAAGATCCGCGTCACCGAGTTCGCCACCTCGCTGAAGACGGCCGAGGGCGGCGATTACGACATCTACCTGCTGGCGTGGAGCGGGCGGACCGATCCCGATGGCAACCTCTACAGCTTCGTCTCCTGCAAAGGCCCGCTCAACTACGGCAAGTTCTGCGACGCGAACACCGACAAGCTGCTCGACCAGTCGCGCCAGGTGAACGATCCCGCCGCGCGCAAGAAGGTGTTCGAGCAGATCGCGACGAAGACGATCAAGGAAGGCAGCGTCCTCTACCTCTATCACCGCAAGATGTTCTTCCCGCACACGACGAAGCTGCAGGGCTTCAAGCCGATGCCGGACGGGCTGATCCGCGTGGTGGGGCTGAAGCTGTAGCTGCGCCGCTTTCTGTTCGGACGCCTCGTGTGCGTCCATCCTTCGAGGCCGCGCGAAGGTGCGCGGCACCTCAGGATGAGGCCTTTGTTGTTCGAGCAGACTAGCCTCATCCTGAGGTGCCCGCCCTCTTTGGGCGGGCCTCGAAGGATGGCGCATGAAGCTGGACCGCACGCGTCCGAACGCGTCTGACGAGCGCACGCGATGTTCACCTTCCTCGCCCATCGCCTGCTGCAGCTGATCCCGACGCTGTTCTTCGTCTCGATCATCATCTTCGGGCTGCAGCAGCTTTTGCCCGGCGATCCCGCCACGACGATGGCCGGCGAGGAGCGCGACGAGGCGGCGATCGCGGCGATCAAGACGAAGTACCGCCTCGATGAGCCGATCCCGGTCCAATACTTCTATTGGATCAGGGGCGTGTTCCAGGGCGACCTCGGCGAATCCCTGCGCATCCAGCAGCCGGTGGCGGAACTCGTGCTGCAGAAGCTGCCGGTCACCGCGCAGCTCGCCGGCATGGCCATCGTGATCGCGCTCACGATCGGCATCTCGATGGGCGTCGTCTCGGCCGTGAAGAAAGACACGGTGTGGGACTATGCGGCCAACGTGATCGCGCTCTGGGGCCTCTCGACGCCGAATTTCTGGCTCGGAATCCTGCTGATCTTCCTCTTCTCGATGACTCTCGGCTGGCTGCCGCCGGGCGGCTATGTGGGGCCGGGCGAGGATTTCTGGGGCAGCATGGCGCGCATGATCATGCCGGCCTTCGTGCTGGGCAACGCGATCGCGGCGGTCATCATGCGCCATACGCGCAGCGCGATGCTCCAGGTGCTGGCGCAGGATTACGTGCGCACCGCGCGCGCCAAGGGCCTGCTCGAGCGGCGCGTGATCATGAAGCACGCGTTCCGCAACGCGCTCACGCCGGTGATCACGCTCGGCGCGCTCGAGCTCGGCACCTTGCTTTCGGGCGCCGTCCTCACCGAGCAGATCTTCACCGTGCCGGGCTTCGGCAAGCTCGTCGTCGATGCGGTGTTCAACCGCGATTATTTCGTGATCCAGGGCGTCGTGCTGGTCACGGCCACGATCTACATCACGCTCAATCTCGTGGCCGACATCGCCTACGTCCTCGTCAACCCGCGCCTCCGGAGCTGACCGCATGAGCAACGGGGCGGCCACGATCGCGGTGGAGGCGGGGGCGGCGGCGGAGCCGATGAGCCCGGGGCGGCGCGCATTGCGGCGTCTGCTGAAGCGCAAGGGTGCCGTTTTCGGGGCCGCCGTCGTGCTGCTGATGATCGGGCTCGCGGTCTTCGCGGCGCTGGTGGCGCCCTACGATCCGCTGGCCACGGATTGGGGCGCGGTGCGCAAGGCGCCCTCGGCCGCGCACTGGTTCGGCACCGACGAGAACGGCCGCGACGTGCTCTCGCGCGTCATCTGGGGCGCGCGCGCTTCGCTGCTGGCCGGCGTCATCTCCGTATCCATCGCGCTGGCGATCGGCGTGCCGATCGGCCTTCTGGCCGGGTATATCGGCGGCTGGCTCGATTCGCTGATCAGCCGCTTCACCGATGCCATGCTGGCGATCCCGTTCCTGATCCTCGCGATCGCGCTGGCGGCGTTCCTCGGTCCCTCGCTCGGCAACGTCATGGTCGCGATCGGCATCACCGCCACGCCGATCTTCATCCGGCTCACGCGCGGCCAGGTGCTCACGACGAAGGTGGAGGATTACATCGAGGCGGCGCGGGCGCTCGGCAATCCGCCGCTGCGCGTGGCGCTGCGCCACGTGTTCCCCAACATCGTGCCGCCGCTGCTCGTACAGGCGACCTTGGCGATCGCCGCCGCGATCATCGCGGAAGCCAGCCTCGCCTTCCTGGGGCTCGGCCAGCAGCCGCCCGCGCCGTCCTGGGGTTCGATGCTCAACACCTCGCAGCGCTTTTTCGAGAATGCGCCGTGGATGGCGCTCTGGCCCGGCGCCGCGATCTTCGTCACGGTGCTGGCGTTCAACCTGTTCGGCGACGGCCTGCGCGACGCGCTCGATCCGAAGCAGGCGCGCTAACCACGTTTGCCCCCCGGGCGTGTGATCCGGTTCACAGCGCGCGACGCAGCCCGCAGGCAGGCTGCCGGCCACGATCCCGCCACAACGATTCCGCGCAGCGCGCCAATTCCGCCGCAGAAACACCGTCGGCGCCGCGCAGCGTCTGGCCGCGTCCCATCCCGCCTGCGACCTGAGGAGCCCCCATGACCCGTCTCACCCGCACCGCCGCCGCCTGTGTCCTCGCGCTCAGCACGGCCGCCGCGCCGGCGCTCGCTTGCATGCCGCCGCCCTATGTGCAGGATTTCCAGAAGCATCCCGCGGCGCTCCACACCGGCGCCAGGAGCCCGGTCGATTTCGCCAGCCACCCCGCGGCGGCGGCGCTCTCCGATGCGGACAAGGAGAAGGTGCGCCGGGCGGTCGAGGCCGGCCCGAACTTCGCCGGCGTCTACCGCGTCGTCTATGCGCCGTGCGGCGAGAAGTGCAACACGCTGCTGATGGTCAGCCTCGCGACCGGAAAGATCGCGAGCCTGCCGGCGGAAAAGAATGCCTACGCCAACTTCCGCGCCAACAGCCGCTTCCTCGTGATCCGCGCGCCGGGCGCGGCGCCGCGCTTCTACGTGTTCGACGGCCGCGAATTCCAGCCGACGCAGGCCAGCCGCGAGGATTCCTGAGCCAGCACGCCGTCCCTACGCTTGCGGCAGCGCCCGCAAGCGTAGCGCGGATTCGGTTTCGGCGAGCTGCCGGCGCCGCGCGCCGGCCTCGATCCCGCGCGAGATCGAGCACTGCAGCGCGCCGAACAGCCCGCTGATGACGAACATCGTCGCGATGTCGGCCGCGTAGCCTTCAATGAACGGATAGTCCGCGCCCGTGCGGAACTGCTGGAACGCGAAAACCAGCAGCGCGCAGGCGCCGCCGATGGCGCCGAACGCGGCGAAGTCCAGCAGCGCGCGCCGCCGCCTCGAGCCGTTCAATCGCGCGCCCGACAAGGCCACGAAGCTCGCGTTCACGACCGCGGGCGGCACCGCGATGAGCAGCGCGAAGGTGAGGTCGAGCGCCACGCCCGCCTGCGCGCCCTTGATCGTCTGCAGAAGCACGGTCGGCAGCGCCGCCAGCCCCCAGCACGCCACGAAGGCGAGAATGATGGCCACGCACACGGTCTGCCATTCGAGCGGCTGGCCGCGGTGGACGCGCCGATCGATCAGGTGGAGGCGGATGGCGGCGGCGAACAGCAGCGGCAACAGGAACGCGAAAGATTCCATCAGCGCCCACCCCAGCCGGTAGTCGAGCGCGTTGAAATACGTCGCCCGCGGCTCGTCGGTGAGAATGGCCATCAGCGCGATATCGCAGGCGGCGCCGACGAAGAGTCCGGCGGCCGTCACCGCGATCAGGCCGAGGAACACCTGGCCCTTCGTGAAGCGGAACTCCGCCGTGCCGAACGCGGCGAGATGCGGCGCGCCGCGCACCGTCTCGCGCAGATTGTATTCCTCGCCCTCGATCCACAGCGCCGCGCAGATCAGCAAGCGGGCGTAGCGCTTCACCAGCAGCACGAGCGCCTCGCGAAAAGCGGCCGGTTCCGCGTGCTCGGCAATCGCGTCCGCCTGTCGCTGCCGCCGCTGCGCGCGGGCGGGCCTCGCGGCGTCGCGCAGCGCCTCGAACTCGGCGCGCATCGATTTGATCTTGGCCTTCGTCTTCGCCAGCAGTTCGGCGTGCTCCTTGAAGAAACGCTTGTAGCCCTGATCGAGCTTCGGCCGCCCGGTCGCCGCGAGCCGGTTCTGGAGCTGCTCGAGCCGCGCGAACAGCTCGAACAGCACCGGCTCGTCGGCGGTGTCGAGGCCGCCGGCCGCGTTCATCGATGCCAGCAGCGTGCGCATCGCCTCGTCGGCGAGCTGCCGCGCCTTGAACGGAATGTCCGAGAATTCCTGCAGCCAGAGCCGCAAGCCCGCTTCGTGCCGCTTCACCCAGGGGATCGTGGGCGCGATCACCATGATCAGCATGGCTGCCCAGGCCGGCGTGCCGATCTCGAGGTTGCCATCCGGCGCGGTGCCGGCGAGCGAGCCGAAGATCACCTTGATGTCGTCCTGCAGCGCCGGAACGGAACCGACGACGATTAGCGCGCAATAGATCGCGACGAAGACGCCGCTATAGAGCGCGGCCGAGCTGTAGTAGCGGAAGCGGCTCGTGAAATAGCGGTTGGGCAGCGGCGGGTCCGTCTCCTCCTCGTCGCCCTGCTTCTCGCTGAAGCGGCCCTGCGAAAAAGCGAAGACGGTGGCAAGCCCGGTCCAGAACGAGATGTCCTGAACGGTCGCCACCACGATCGCGTAGAGGTCGAGGGTCTGGGAAATGGCGGCATCTCCCTGGGTTCAGCGCGGAATGCAGCAACGCCACGACAAGCAGCCATTCGGCCGGATCCGATAGGCGCAGGGAATGCGGCCCGAAGGGCAACTCGGGCTGGGGCAGGATTGCGCGAGTCGCGCGCCGTCGCGCGACGCCAGGCTTTGTCCGGTCCCGATGGCGGCCGCGACGCCGCCGGGGCAGGTCTTCGGATGCGGATTCGCCCAAGCCTCGCCGAAGGGGCTTTCGCGCGCGCGGATGTCGCCGAGCGGGATCGCCGCAACGGCCAGCACAGCCGCACTCCGGAGAATGAATCGCGCGTGGCGCACAGGATAGCGTCCGTTACTCGAGGGCCCACAGCCGGGCACGAACAGGCACGCATTCCATCGTGGCGAAAGCTACGCTTCCGGCGCGGATAGGAAAGTGAGACAGCTCACGCTTCGCGAATTTCGCGGCGGCGGCCGCGCGCGGCTTAGTGCCGGGGCTTGGAATCCGCGAGCGGCTTCATCGTCAGCACATGGCGGATCAGGGAGGCCGTCTGCTTGCCGAACGTATCGCCGAGCCGGTCGGCGTCCTTCGCCGCGATCTCGAGCAACGCCAGGATGTCGCGCCGGGATTTCGCGTCGCGCCCGGCGATCATGCGCGCGAGGTGCACGACCATGAGATAGGCGGCGGCGCCATACGCCTCCGGTTCCGCTTCTATCTTGTGAATGGCCACGTCTGCCCCGGTCGCTCGATCGAACGTCGTAAACTCTCTATCAACGGCGCCGCGCCGGCGGCATTGACGAATGTCAACCGCCCGGTGCGGCGAAATTGCGGTTAATGGGCCGCCGGCGGCGACCAGAGCCGCGCCGCGCCGCGCACGCCGCTCGAATCCCCGTGCGCCGCCCTGGCGATGCGCGTGGCCACGCCGTCGGAGAATATGTGCGCCGCCCATAGCTTCGGCACGGTGCGACACAGGCTGGCAATGTTGGAAACGCCGCCGCCCAGAACGACGATGGCCGGATCGAGCAGGTTGATGACCATGGCCAGGGCGCGCGCCAGACGCTCTTCGTAGCGCGCCAGCGCGGCGCGGGCGGCGGCGTCGCCATGGGCGGCGCGGGCGGCGATCTCGTGCGCCTGAAGCGGCGCCCCCGCTTCGGCCGCGTACTCGCGCTCGAACGCGGGTCCGGAGAGGAACGTCTCGATGCAATCGTCGCGCCTGCACCAGCAGCGCCGCGCCGGCCCGTCCGCGGCGCCGCGCCCGGGCAGCGGAATGTGGCCCCATTCGCCGGCGATGCCGTTGGCGCCGGGCACCACGTGCCCCGCGATCACGAGGCCGCCGCCGACGCCGGTGCCGAGAATCACGCCGAATACCGAAGCCGCGCCCGCCCCGGCGCCGTCGGCGGCCTCGGAAAGCGCGAAGCAGTTGGCGTCGTTGGCCAGGCGCACCGGGCGTCCGAGCCGCGCCTCGAGATCCTGTTGCAGCGGCCTGCCGTTGAGCCACGTCGAATTGCCGTTGCGGACGAGGCCGGTGGCCGGCGAGATCGAGCCGGGAATGCCGATGCCGACCGTGCACGTTGCGCCGAGCTCGACCTCCGCCGCCTCCACCAGCGCGCCGATGGCCGCGACCGTGCCGGGATAATCCTCGCGCGGCGTCGGCATGCGGCGGCGCAACAGTTCGCGCTCGGACTCCCGGCTGCCGCCAAGCGCCACGATTTCGATCTTGGTGCCGCCGAGATCGATGCCGAGGCGCGGCGCTCGGCCGGCATCGGCGTGCTGAGTGCGCAATGATCTCGCGGTGTCGGGCGGCATCCTTGCGATCATACCGCAGCCCGGCACGTCGCGCACGGCCGCGTGCGCCGCTTGATCTGCGTCAACGCCGGGTCCTCGCAAGCGCCTAGTCTCTCTTTTTCGTTGCGCCCGGAGGAAACGATGATCGCCAAAGACATCATGACGAAAGACGTGCACATGATCGCGCCCGATGCCGATGTGCGGGCCGCCGCGCGCATCATGTCAGAAGCGGGCATCAGCGCGCTGCCGGTCGTCGGCAAGGACCAGGCGCTTCTCGGCATCGTGAGCGAGGGCGATCTCGTGCGCCGCGCCGAGCTGCGCACAGCGCGCCGCCGCTCGTGGTGGCTCGAGCTGTTCACGACGCCCGAGACGATGGCCAAGGACTACATCAAGGAACATGCCACGAAGGTGCGCGACGTGATGACCAGCCCGGTGATCTCGATTGCCGAGCGCACGCCGCTCGCCGAGATCGCGGCGCTGCTTGCGCGCCACGGAATCAAACGCGCGCCGGTGCTGAGCGGCGGCGCCGTCGTCGGGATCGTCAGCCGGGCCGACCTCGTGAAGGCGCTGGCGAAGCAGGCGGCCGAGCCCGCGGCCGAGACGAGCGACGGCGCGATCCGCAACACGTTCCTGCAGCGCTACGCCGCGCAGCCTTGGGCGCCGGCCGGTGGCGGCGTCGGCTTTTCGGTCAGCGCCGGCGTCGTCGTCCTGTCGGGAATCGTGAACGCCAAGGAGCAGCGCGACGCCATCGGCGTGATGGCGCAAACGATTCCCGGCGTGACCAAGGTCGAAAACGAAATCCGCGTGTTGCCTTACCTGCCGGTCGGCGTGTAGCGCGGGAAGGCGGGCGGCCCGCGCGGCCCTCAGCTGGCCGCGGCGGAAGCCGGCCTCGCGCGGCGGTGCATCGCGGCGATCTCGCCGCAGATCCAGTCGACGTCGCGCTCGCCAAGCGTTTCGCTGGTCGGAAGATAGAGCCCGTTCCGGCAGAGCGACTCTGCGATTGGAAAGCGGCGCCCGCGGAAGCGCTCGAAATAGACCGGCTGAACGTGGATCGGCACGAAGAACGTGCGCGTTTCGATGCCGCGCGCCGCGAGGTGCCGGCGCAGCTCGTCGCGGCTCGCGCCGAACGCGGCGCCCACGCGAATCGCATACATCCAGAACACGCTGCGCGCGCCGGAGTCTTCGCCGGGAAGCTCGAGGCCGGGAATGGCGCGCAGACGCCCGTCGTAGAGCGCGCGCAGCCGCCGGCGCGCGTCCACGATCTCGGCGAGCCGCTCGGTCTGGGCGAGGCCCACGGCGGCCTGCAGATTCGTCATACGGTAGTTGAAGCCGAGATATTCGTGCCAGAAATGCCGCTCCGGATCGAACGCGTGATCGCGCAGGCGGCGCAACACGCGCTCCAGCGCCGCGTCGTTCGTCGTCACCATGCCGCCTTCGCCGCTGGTCACGATCTTGTTCGCATAGAACGAGAAGGTGCCGGCCGTCCCCATGCCGCCCACGCGCGCGCCGCCGAGTTCGGCGCCGTGCGCTTCTGCCGCGTCCTCGATGAGCGCGAGGCCGCGCGCGCCGGCGATGGCGCGCAGGCGATGCATGTTCGCCGGATGGCCGTAGATGTGAACGGCGACGATCGCGCGCGTGCGCGGGCCGATCGCCGCATCGACGCGCTCAGGATCGATGTTACCGTGCACGGGCTCGGCATCGACGAGCACCGGCTCGGCGCCGGTGTAGCGGACGGCGTTGGCCGTCGCGATCATCGTGAAGGCCGGCACGATCACCTCGTCGCCGGGGCCGAGGCCCAGCGCCGCCAGCGCCAGGTGCAGCGCCACGGTGCCGTTCGCGCAGGCCACCGCGTACTCGCAGCCGGCCTCGGGCGCGAAGGCGCGCTCGAAGCGCGTGACGAACGGTCCGCGCGAGGAAACCCAGTTCGTGTCGATGCACTCCGCGAGGTAGCGGCGCTCGTTGCCGACGAGGCGCGTCTCGGCCACAGGATAAGCGCCGCCCTGGCGCGGGCCGGCGGGGCAGCGCGCCAGCGGGGGCTCGGGATCGGGCACGATATCGCGGATCGCGCGCCAATCCGCTTCGCTGAGCTTGGCGGGGGTCAGCATGTCAGGCCAGCGCCCCGGCGGCGCGCGCGGTCATCGCGGCGCTCCGCTGCAGCACGGCTTCGTGCGCGGCGCGCGGCTCCGCGGGAAGATGCCGGCGGAAGATCGCGACGAGCCGGTCGCGCAAATCCGGATCCAGCCAGTCGCAGAACCCCTCGCGGTAGCCGATGCGCGGCGGCGGCGGATAATCGCGCGCGCGCCGGCGCATGTCGCGAAACTCCGCCACGATGCCGCTCGTGCGCGGCGAGAAGAGCTCGCGCAGCCGCCCCCGCGCGGCGACGCGCCTCACGTGCCAAGGCGAGATGCGCCGGATCGTGTCGCAGACGAGCCGCTCGAACCGTCGCGAAACGATCTCGCGCGGCGTGATTTCCGGCGCGGGCGCGTCCGTCCATCGCGGCTTCCATGCGCGCGAGAACGCTGCCAGCTTCTCGAGGTCCATGCCCATGCGCTGCGGATCGAAGCCTCCGGCCAGCGCGATGCAGGCGAGGCGTAGGCATTGCCCGCATCGGCTGCACGCGGCCTCATCCTTGGCCACGAGCCAGCACGAGTATTGCAGGTCGGAAAGGTCGGGATAGCGCGTCCACAGCAGGTGCTGCACATGCTGGCTGTAGAGCGGCCAGGTGAGCGAGCCGTAGCGGATGCCGTAGGGCGCGAGCAACGCCGAGAGCGCGCGTTGCGTCGCCGCCGAATACATGAAGTGCGGGTGCTGGACGATCTTGCCGCCGACCACGGCATTCTCCTGCACCTCCACCTCGGAGGCCACGAAAAGCCGCGTGGCGCCCGAGGCCGCGCCCGCGGCCAGCAGCGCGCCGGCATAGAGAAACGCGTCGGCGAGCTCGTTCATGCCGACGCCATAGCCGTGAACCGTGGCGAAACCCTGGTCCCAGTTGGAGCGCAGGTCGCTTTCCACCTCGACGAAGTTCACATTGCGCCGCGCCTGGATCGCCGCGAACACCTGCCGTCGGCGCGGCGTCTCGTGGTCGGCGGTACCGGGCATCGGCGACGTGGTGGCCACGAGCAGCGGCCGCTCGGTCAGCTCCGCGAGCAGCCCCGCCTGAAGCAGGCTGTCCTTGCCGCCGCTGAACGCGGTGCCGAAGCCGGTGCCTTCGATCCGCGCGCGCGGACTCTCCACATCGCCGCCGTTGATCTCGATGCCGAGCTCTTCGGGCGGCGGGGGCGGTCCTTTTCCGCTCGGGTGCAGCGCCAGAGTGTCGAGGCCGGTGCGCAGGTGCTCCTGCCAGAAGCGTGCCTCTCCGGGGCCGAGCCTGATCGGCAGGCGGATCGCGCAGGGGCGCAGCACCAGCCAGTGCGAATGCAGCACGATCAGGAAAATGTCCCACCAGAGCCGCTCGGGCACGCGCGCAAGGTCGATCGTCTCGGGAAAGCGCAGCGTGAACTCGGTCTTGTGATAGAGCGGGCTACGCGGCGTCACCCGCCAGCGGAAGGTCGCGCTCCGTCCCTGGACGAGCGGCGGCTCTAGGTGAATCTCGCGCATCGGAAGTCCCCGAGTCACCGCGTTTTCCGGCGCGGGCGGGAACGAGTCAAGGCTGCGGCGGCAGCGCGCCGCGGCGTCGCTACTTCAGCCGATAGCCGGCGTGGCAGCCGACGCAGGCGTTCATCACCTGTCCGAGCGCGGCGAGCGCGGGCTTCAAGTCGCCAGTCGCGCCGGCATTCTGCGCCTCGATCGCGAAGCGGCTGGCGGCCCGATGCATGGCCGTGCCGGCGTCGCGCATCCCCTGCGGCATGAATTTCGCCACGTCGTGCGCGCCATGGCGCTGGAGCGAGCTCATTCCGAGGCGCTCCTCGGCGATCTTCGCCGCATGGTCGTTGCGGCCGCCGGCCAGCGCCTCGCTGATCTCCTGCAGCGCGGCCAGGTGGTCGCGCATATTGGCGAGCGTGTGCTCCACGAGCGCGGGCGGGAAGTGCACGGGCGCGCGCGTGTCCGCGGAAGGCGCATGGTGGCCATGATGCTGCGCGAGCGCGGGCCCGCCGGCGAAGAGCAGCGTGGCGGCCAAACTGGCCGCAAACGGAACCCGGTGCATGAGCATTTCCTCCGTCGCGCGCCAGCGCCACGCGGAACCGGCGTGTGTATCGCGACCATATCAGATCGAATCGCAAGGGCACGCGGTCGCGCGAAGGCGCGCCCCACTCAGATGACCGAGTCCGTCAGCGAAGCGGCGAGACGAGCGGGAAAGGAAAACGATCGGCGAAAACGGTTGGCGCGCCCGAAGAGATTCGAACTCCTAACCCCCAGATCCGTAGTCTGGTGCTC
>CAYZSG010000054.1:0-24836 GCA_964481045.1 uncultured Candidatus Odyssella sp.
TACGACTGGTTCCTCGACAATCTCCCGGTGCCCTCACGTCCGCGGCAGTACGAGTTCGCGCGGCTCAATCTCGCCTACACGGTGCTCTCGAAGCGCGTGCTGACGAAGCTGGTGGCCGAGAAGCACGTCACGGGCTGGGACGATCCGCGCATGCCGACGCTCGCGGGCCTGCGCCGGCGCGGCGTGCCGGCGGCGGCCGTGCGCGAGTTCGCGAAACGCATCGGCGTCGCGCGCGCCAACAGCGTCGTCGACCTGGCGATCTTCGAGCATCCGATCCGCGAGCTGCTCAACAAGATCGCGCTGCGCCGCATGGCGGTGCTGCGCCCGCTCAAGGTCGTGATCGAGAACTATCCGGAAGGGCAGACCGAACAGCTCGACGCGATCAACAGTCCCGAGGACGCCGATGCCGGTACGCGCAAGGTTCGCTTCGGCCGCGAGATCTTCGTCGAGCGCGATGATTTCATGGAGAACCCGCCGAAGAAGTTCTTCCGCCTCTCGCCGGGCAAGGAAGTGCGGCTGCGCTACGCCTACTTCATCAAGTGCCGCGAGGCGGTGAAGAACGCGGCGGGCGAGGTGGTGGAGTTGCGCTGCACTTATGATCCCGCCACGCGCGGCGGCAACGCGCCCGACGGACGCAAGGTGCAGGCGACGCTGCATTGGGTCGCGGCCGCGGATTCGATTACGGCCGAAGTGCGCCTTTACGACACGCTGTTCAAGCGCCCCGATCCCGCCGCGGCGGAAGATATCTTCGCCGAGCTCAATCCGAATTCGCTCGAGGTGCTCCGGGACTGCCGCATCGAGCCGGCGCTCGTCGGCGGCAATTCGCGCGAGGCCGTGCAGTTCGAGCGCCAGGGCTATTTCTGCCAGGACCCCGACAGCACCCCGGCGAAGCCGGTCTTCAACCGCACGATCGGCCTGCGCGACACATGGGCCAAGGAGAAGGCGAAGGGTGGGTAGGAGAGCGCCTCGCGTGGCGCTCGTCACCCAAATGAGAAAGGCTGCGTTCGGCGCGGTCACCGAATTCGGCAAGCGCCGCCCGGTTCGAACGAAATGCGGGGCCGCCGGCAATTGTCTTACCGGCGCACCCACGTTTCTCATCCGGGAACCACCGCGTGGCCGCGTGTGCTAGGCGTCGTGGCGGAATTTCAGCCACGGCGTGCATTGCGACGTCGAGAACAGACCGCCGCGCGTGCAGGCCTGGATCGAGAAGCGGTACACCTTGCCCTTCTTCAACGTGTCGAGGTTGAAGGGGCCCTTCGTTTCGAACTGCCGGCCGTTGTACTGTACGTTGAAGTGCGTGCGGCCGAGCCTGTTGGATTGGTTCCAGACGTCGACCCGAACGTGCCGCTTGGTGTCGCTGCTTTCGACGCAGAAGTTGAGCTTGCACGCCGCGGCCTGGGCCGAGCCGGAGAACATCGCCACTGAAGACAAAGCGAGGGCCGCAATCGTCACAACGGACTTCTGCATGGGTGCCTCCTGTCTACTGGTCGATGCACATGTAGCGAAGTCCGCGGCAGGACGATGTGACGGCGGTCACCTCGAATGCTCGAGGGCGAGACCCCGCGAGGCGGCCGAAGGACCGCGCAGCGCCCTCGGGCCGGCCGCATCGCGCTCGGCCCAGGGCCGCTTTCACTACTCGATCACTTCGTCGGCGCGCACGACCAGGGGCGGAGGCAATTCGATGCCGAATTCCTTGGCTGTCTTCAAATTCACCGCAAGCGCGAAGCGCGAAGGCTGCTGAACGGGCAGGTCTGCGGGTTTGGCGCCCTGGAAGATCCTGTCGACATAGCCGGCGCCGCGCCGCACCATTTCGTCGAGATTGGGAGCGAACGAAAGCAGCGCGCCGTTTTGCGTCCACGCACCCCAGCCGCCGATGAGCGGCATCCGATTCCTCGATGCGAAATCGACGAAGCGCCTGATGTTGATCCCGGTGAGGCGCGACGACACCACGTAAAGTGCCTGCACCCGCTGCTCGAGGGCGGTGCCCAAAGCCGTGTCGATCTCCGATGGCGAATTGACGGGCCACAGTACAAGTTCGACGGCGAGCGACGCCGCCGTCTCGCGCGCTTCGCTCAGTTCGTTGTCGAGGTGATTCGGATTCCAGACGAACGCAACGCGTTGGACCGTCGGCACGGCCTCTTTCAGAATTTCGAGCCGCTTGGCGGCGAGATTGTCGCTGAGAAACGTGATGCCGGTCGCGTTCCCGCCCGGCCGCGCGAGGCTGGCGACGATTCCGGCCCGTACAGGATCGGCGCTCGTCGCGAAGACCACCGGTATCGTCTTGGTCGCCTGGCCCACGGGCGCGGTCACATCGCCGCCGAGCGCGAAAATCGCATCGGGCCGAGAGCGAACCAAACTCTCGGCAAGCGCCGGCAGGCGGTGCGCATGGCCTTCCGCGGCGCGAATATCGAGAGCCAGAGCTCGCCCCTCGACGTATCCGAGATCAGCAAGTCCGTGCCGCAGCGATTGGAAATTGGCGTCGCCGTTCGGCGTGCTGAAGAGCACGACGCCGAGACGTCGCGTCTGCTGCGCATGCAACACGGCAGGCGCCGCGCAAACACTCGCGACCATGCCGAGCAAGCCCCTGCGGGCGATGACATGCCGCCGCCGCATCGGGCCATGATCCTCTTGTCCCGGCGCGCATTCAATGGCGCGCGGCCGGGCAGGGATGGCGGAACGTGTTTTCAAGGCGGGCCGCCGGCCTGCCGGGCGAAGCGGCGCCAGCGGCAAAGAGTGGTTGGGGGACTAGGATTCGAACCTAGATAAACGGAGTCAGAGTCCGTTGTCCTACCGTTGAACGATCCCCCAACAGGGCCGTCCGGCGAAGGCGGGGTATATATCGTATCGCCGACGGACGCGACAAGCCTGACGGCTTGCGGCAATCCGGCGTGGGCGGGCGCGTTTTGGCGCAAGGGCTTGCGCCCCGCCGTTAATGCTGTCTCGAAATTGCCAAGGAACCGGCTTGGGGCTAGCCTGCCGGCCATGGACTCGGCGGCGTCACAATCCGACCTCGGCGCGCAAACCGGCGGGGGTGGGCGCACCTACGCCGCGCTCGACCTCGGCACGAACAATTGCCGACTGCTCGTTGCGGCAGCGCAGGGCACCGGGTTTCGGGTGCTCGAATCGTTCTCGCGGATCGTTCGGCTGGGCGAGAATCTCAGCGTCACCGGGCGGCTGACGCCGCGGGCGATGGGCCGGGCGGTGGAAGCGCTACGCATCTGCGCCGGCCGTCTTTCACGCTACACCGGGCTGCGCGTGCGCGCGGTCGCGACCGAAGCCTGCCGCCAGGCCGCCAACGGCCAAGACTTCGCGGCGCGCGTGAAACGCGAGACCGGGATCTCGCTCGAAATCATCGACACCGAGGAAGAGGCGCGCCTGGCCTTGGCCGGCTGCGCCTCGCTGCTCGACGATTCGGCGCCGCACGCCTTCGTGTTCGACATCGGGGGCGGCAGCACCGAGATCATCTGGCGGCGCGATGCGCGCCCAGCCGGCGGCGTCAACGGCCACGGTGTCGCCGCCGATGTTCTGGCCAACGGACTCGCGGCGGGCGAGAACCTGCGATTCCACTCGGTGCCGATCGGCGTCGTCACGATGGCCGAGCGCTACGGCGCCGACCGGGTCTCGCCCAGCGCCTACGCGGCCATGGTCGATCAGGCCCTCGATCTCCTTCGTCCGTTCGAGACGGCCGAGCGGATCGGCGGCGAGATCGCGGACGCCCGCGTGCAGATGCTCGGTACTTCGGGCACGGTCACGACGCTCGCCAGCGTCTTTCTCAACCTGCGCCGCTACAGCCGCATGCGCGTCGACGGCTCCTATCTCGAGTTCGACGCGATCCGCCGCATCAGCGCCGAGATCGCCGGGCTCGACTACACGGCGCGGGCGGCGATGCCGTGCATCGGGCCGCAGCGCGCCGATCTCGTCGTGGGCGGAGTCGCGATCCTCGACGCGATCTGCCGCCTCTGGCCGATCGGCCGCCTGCGCGTGGCCGATCGCGGCCTGCGCGAGGGTATCCTCAATCTGCTGATCGCCGCCGATCGCGCAAAGGGCGCCGCGGCATAGCAACGGCGCCCGCCGCGCCCTACATTGCGGGCATGAGCAAAGCATCGAAATCCGGCAGTCGCTTCGCGGCGGTACGCGTCACCGGCAAGGCGCACAAGCCCTCGTCGCGGATATGGCTCACGCGGCAGCTCAACGACCCCTACGTGCACGAAGCCAAGCGGCGCGGCTATCGCTCGCGCGCGGCCTTCAAGCTCATCGAGATCGACGACAAGGCGAAGCTGCTCAAGCCCGGACAGCGTGTCGTCGACCTCGGCGCCGCGCCGGGCGGGTGGACGCAGGTCGCGGTCGAGCGCGTGCGCGCGGACCGGCCCGGCGGCGGCACCGTCGTGGCAATCGACAAAAATCCGATGGACCCCGTTCCGGGCGCGACCGTGCTCGAGGGCGACATGACCGTGCCGGAAAACGACGCGCGCGTCCTGGCCGCGCTCGGGGGGCCGGCGGATATCGTGCTCTCTGATATGTCGCCGCCGACGGTCGGCCACGCGCAGACCGACCACCTGCGCATCGTGGCGCTGGTCGAGGCTGCGGCCGATTTCGCGCTGCGCCACCTGGCGCCGGGCGGCGCTTTCGTCACGAAGGTGTTCGCGGGCGGAACAGAGCAGACGCTGCTGCTGCGCCTCAAGAAATCCTTCGCCGGGATACGGCACGTGAAGCCGCCCGCGAGCCGCAAGGATTCAGCGGAGATCTATCTCGTGGCGACGGGCTTTCGCGGCGCCTAGCCGCGGCTCAAGGGCAAGTCGACGTGCAGAGATTGAGCCGCGTCTGGCACTGCGCCTGGCAATTGATGCGCGTCGTCAGGCTGTCGCAGGTACGCTGGCAGGCATTGAACTCCTCGACGCAGAGCGTGCGGCAGGCCTGGGCGAGCTGTTGAGGCCGGCTCTGGCGTGGTGCGGTGCTCTCGTCCGCGGTGGCCGCGATCGGGAGCAGCGCCGCCGCGGCGACGAGGGCGGCGCGCAGCGCGACTCTGAATGCGATCATCGCCGCGCGCTCATGCCGCGAGGTCAGCGACGCGCGCGGCGAGCTGCGCGTCGGACTCCTTGGTCAGATCCTTCGGGATCTCGTGCGTGATCAGCCCCTTCGCCTTGGCGCCGAGCGCCGCGCGGAGATCGCCGAGGAACTTCGGCGGCGCGGCCAGCACGAGCTTGTGAAAGGCCCCGCGCTGCGCGGCGGCGTCGAGGTATTCGGCGACGACGGCGGCGAATTCGCGCTTTTCCTTCCGGATCGGCCCTTCGGCGTCCTGGAAGCCGTGGCGCGCGGAGCCCATGCTTTCCTGGCCCTTGCCGGCCTCTTCGTAGCGCCCGTGCTCGTAGGGCGCGTGGTTCAGCGTGGTGACGCTCTCGAGCGCTCCGCGCAGCAGGCTTTGCTGCTTGACGCGGGCGGTGCCGGCGTCGGCGACGCAGAACCAGGTGATCCGCTTGTTGGGCATGGTCGTCCGTTCTCCTTGCTGCTGGATCGTAAACTGCCGGATACGGCCGAAGTTCGGCATGATCCAGGTCAATTCGGCGCGGGACCGCTCAGCGGATCTCCTCGCCGGTGACGCTGCTGAGAAGATTGGCGGGCAATCCTTCGGCGCGCAAGGCGGCGAGGATCTCGTCGACGTGGCGCACGTCGCGCGTCTCGATCACGACGTCGAGCTCGGCCATTTTGAGCGGCACGTCGTGGAACAGGCGCTGATGATAGACCTCGACGATGTTGCCGCCCGCCGCGCCGATCAGGTTCGCGACGCGGCCCAGTAGCCCGGGCTGATCGCTGATATCCACGCGGATGCGCACGAGGCGGCCCGACCGCACCAGCCCGCGCATCAGGATGGCCGAAAGCAGACGGGCATCGATATTGCCGCCCGAGATCACGATGCCGACCCGCTTGCCGGCGAAGCGCGCGCGGTTGGCGACGACGGCGGCGAGGCCCGCGGCGCCGGCGCCCTCGGTGACGGATTTCTCGATCTCGAGCATCAGCAGCACTGCCTGCTCGAGCGCGTCCTCGCCGACGAGGAGAATATCCTCCACCAGCGCGTCCACGATCTTGCGCGTGATCTCACCGGGGCGCTTCACCGCGATGCCCTCGGCGATCGTGACGCCGCCGGCACGCGGCTCCTCGCCGCGCAGCACCTGCGACATCGCCGGATAGAGCTTGGCTTCGACGCCGAAGATCGCGATCTCGGGCTTGAGCGCCTTCGCCGCCACGGCGATGCCGGAGATCATGCCCCCGCCGCCGACCGGGACGACGAGCGCATCGAGCGCTTCGCCGCCTTCGAGCATCTCGAGCGCGATTGTGCCCTGGCCGGCGATGATCTCCGCGTCGTCGTAGGGATGCACGAAGACGAGGCCGCGCTCGCGCTGCAAGGCGCCGGCATGATCCTGCGCCTCGGAAAGATCGGCGCCTTTCACCACCACCTCGGCGCCGAAGCGCCGCGTCTGGCTGATCTTGGTGAACGGCGTGCCGTCGGGCATCACGATCACAGCGGGAATGCCGAGGCGCTGCGCGTGGTAGGCCACGCCCTGCGCGTGGTTGCCGGCCGAGCAGGCGATGACGCCGGCGCGTCGATGGGCGGGCGAAAGGTGCGCAAGCTTGTTGAGCGCGCCGCGCTCCTTGAACGAGGCCGTGTACTGCAGGTTCTCGAATTTCAGGAACACCGTGCAGCCGCAGATCTCGGAGAGCGTGCGCGAATGCGCGAGCGGCGTGCGCTCGATGGCGCCGGCGATCGTCGCGGCCGCCGCGCGCACGTCGGCGAGCGTGACCGGGAGTGCTCCCGATTGCGGCGCCCGCGCGTTCATCGCAGCGGCTTCAGTTCGATGATGCCGGCCGCGTCCTTCTCGGCCTCGGCGCGGCTGGGCGCGAAGCGCACGTAGCGGATGTCGCGCCAGTCCCTGAGCATGCTGTCGTAGAAGCGCGAGAGCGGGTGGCCGGCCGGGCCGGTCGAGAGAATGAAGCGCGAGGCGTCGAGGTCGGCCAGCGTGTAGATCGCGCGGACCCCGGCGCCGTGCCGCGCCGCGAATGGCGCGCGGCGGTCGCGGACGTTCATGTCCTGCTTGTTGACCGTGCGCCCGTCGCCGTCGCTTTCGATCGAAAGCGTGCCGAAGGACCGGATGACCGGCAGGGAGCTGAACATCCGGTGGCGCAGCTCGGCGCGGTGCGCGGCGCCCCAGCGCCACGCCGAAACCTGGCTGCCGTAGCGTTCCTCGATCCAGGCGAGCGCGTCGCCGAGCGAGAGCGCCAGAATCTCGCCGCACGTCTCGACCGGCGTCGTCGTCTGATCGTCGCACCAGCCGTTGTGCTGCGTGAGGATCAGCTTGACCACGTCGGGGCGCAGCGAGACGAAATCGGCGCCCCAATCGCCGAGCTCGTCGGCATAGAGGCGGTGGTTCAGCGCGGCGAGCCATGCGGTGAAGACGAGCGGCTCCGCGCGATCGCGCGCCATCGTGCCGTCCCAGTTGCGCAGCAGCGCCAGGGCCGGCGCGGCCGTCGCCGATTTCGGCAGGCGGTCGGCGGGCACCGCGAGCATGTAGCGCAGCAGGTCGCGCGCCATCAGCGAAACGTGGTCGCCCTGGATCGCGGCCGTGCTGTCCGCGCTCTGCTTGCCGCCGTTGCCGAGCAACTCCTCGATCCGCGCGGCGCGATAGTGGTCGCCCCACTGGCGCGACAGGAAGTACGGATAGTCGGCGCCTGCGATCCGGTTGTTGGCGTTGACGATGAAGCCGCGCGGCGGATTGTAGGCGTGCGGCAGCTCGGCGAACGGAATGTAGCGGACATCGGCGCGGCTCTGCTCCCAGCCGGCGATGGGCTGCCCGCCATTGTCTTCCTTGCGTGCGGGGATTCGGCCGGGGACGTAGTAGCCCATGTTGCCGTCCACGTCGGCATAGACGAAGTTCTGTACCGGCCCCACGAACTTGGCGAGCGCCTGGCCGAACTCGTCCCAGTTCTTCGCGAGATTGAGGCCGCGCATCGCGTCGGCTGTCGTGTCACGCGGCTCCAGCCACGGCGCGCGCAGCGCCATCACGTGGCCGGGCGGCATCGTCGGCCGCAGGCGCGCCGCGATCGCGTCGTCGAGCACCGGGCCGTGCCGCGTCTCGCGCACGGTCATCTGGACCGGGTTCCCGAACCGCACGCGGATGGTCTCGGCGCGCGTCGTGAACGGCTTGCCGCCCTCGGGCGTCAGGTAGTGGCCGGCCTGCTCGGGATCGAGCCGCTCGACGACGAGGTCTTCCGTGTCGACGTAGGAGGTCGTGACGCCCCAGGCGGCGCGCCCGTTGTGCCCGATGATGATGCCGGGCACGCCGGGCACGCTCGCGCCGGCGAGCTTCAGCCCCGGTATCTCGATGCGCACCAGGTACCAGAGCGACGGCGCGTCGAGCGACAGATGGGGATCGTTGGCGAGGATCGGCTTGCCGCTGTCCGTGCGCGCGCCGGCCACCGCCCATTGATTGGAGAGGCCGCCGCGTCTCGCCATCTCGGGCACGGACTGCCACAAGGCGAGAAGCGGCAGATCGGCCGGCACGGCGGCGCGGTCGCGGCGCACCGTGACCGGGCCGTTGTTGGGATAGGCGGGAAAGAACGCCGCCGCCTTCTCGGGCCCGAGCTTCTGCTCGAACAGCGCGCGCAGCAGCTTCTCGCGCCACCCGGTCGAGAGGTTGAGCGCCATCAGCTTGCCCCAGACGAGCGTGTCGGCGGGCTTCCACGGCTCGGGCGTGCCGATGAGCAGGAATTCCGGCGGCAGCTTCTCGCGCCGTTGGGCGAGATAGGCGTTGACGCCGGCGGCATAGGCTTCGAGCGCGCGCTGCGTGTCGCGCTCGAGGTGGGCGAAATCCGCCTCGGCGCGGCGATAGAGGCCGAGCGCGCGCATCATGCGGTCGAAGGCCACCGTGCTGCTGCCTGCCACTTCCGAAAGGCGGCCCGCCCCGACACGGCGCTGGCTTTCCATCTGGTAGAGGCGGTCCTGCGCGTGCACGAAGCCGAGCGCGTACATCGCGTCTTCGTAGGTTTCGGCGTAGATGTGCGGAACGCCGCTGCGGTCGCGCACGATGCGCGCGGGCTCGGTGATTCCGTTGACGGTATAGGATCCGCTGAGCTCGGGCAGCGAGGCGTCCAGCCACCAGAGGCCGACCGAAGCGGCGATCACCGCGACGACGCCGACGAGCTGGAAGACACGCAGCATGCCGCGGACGAACCGGCGCATCAGGACGCCCTCCCGCGCACGGTCAGTCCGGCGTTTCGATGCGGGCAGGCGCTGTGGGTGACGATGCCGGAGCGGGGGCCTGCGGCGGCCATGGCGTCTGCGAATCCCTGGAGGCGGCGTTTGATAGCGTGCCGCCGCCCCCGACCGCAACGCGGAACTATGCCTAAAAGCGGGTCAAGCCTTGGCGCGGCCGACCAGCCGCCCGACGCGGATCAGAAGATCGCTCGAAAGGAATGGTTTGGACATCGTGTCGTCGGCGCCGAACGACGCGGCCATGCGCAGGTTGTCGAACGTGGCGATAACGCGCCGGGGCGGTGTCCGGGCGCTGGCCGCCGCGAAATATTCATGGGAACTTTTCCGGCGCCGCGCCCGGAGGCGGGAGTTGCGGCGGCCGTTCAGCCCTTGGCGCCGTTGACGAGCCGGACGACGCAATCCACGAAGTCGCTGGCCGTGAACGGCTTGGACATCGTGTCGTTGGCCCCCAGCGCGCTCGCCATCCGCAGGAAATCGGTCCACCCCGTCTTGTCGCCGCCGGATATGGCCAGGACGGGCAAAGCCGTCCACTTCTTGCGGATCTCACGGATCGTTTCGATGCCCTCGCGTTCCGGCATCAGGATGTCGAGGACGACGGCATCGAACGTGTCGCGATTGAGGGCGGCAAGGCCTTCGTCGCCGTTCCCGGCTTGCACCACCAGATGTCCGGCGTCCTCCAGCGCATAGGATAGGGATGTGCGCACGAGCGTGTCGTCGTCGACGACGAGGATCTTCGCCATTGCGACTCCCTTGCACGTCCACCGCACGCCTATTCGACCCGGTGCGCTGTGCGACGCTTGCGTTAAGATGTCAGGTCATGAGCGGGAATGTCGCCGGAGGAACTTAGGAATACCTCCCTTGCTTCCGGTTGCGATTTCTTAACCACAGACTGTTACGGATTGCTCAGCGCGATTCGGGACCCAGGCTCTACAACGGTCTTTCCCGATTCGCTGATCTCCCGAGGGCTTCGAACGTATAAGAAGATCGCGGCCGAACGGGAGCGGGGCCAACCTTAGGGCGCGGCGTGCACGACGGCGGGGCGGTGATGGACAAGGTAGTCGGGAGAGAATCGCGGATGAAGGTGCTGCTGGTGGAGGACGACGAGATGGTGCGCGACTATGCCCAGCTCGTCCTCTCGTCCCTCGGCTATGAGCCCCTCGCGGTCGGCGACGGGAACGCGGCGCTGCGCACGCTCGACGAACATGACGACATCGGCCTGCTGCTCACCGATATCGGGCTTCCCGGCATGAGCGGGCAGGCCCTGGCCGCGGAGGTGCGCCGCCGCCGGCCGGGCCTTCCGGTACTGTTCGCATCGGGTTCGGTGGACAGCGCGGGTCAGGCCGAACGCATTCCCGAGGACGAGAACGTCCTCGCCAAGCCCTATCGCAAATCGGAACTCGCGGCGAAGCTGCGCACCCTACTCGGCGCCGCGTGAAGGCCGTTCATCCGGCCGGATGCGGCGCGGGCGCCGCGCGGCGGCGCGACGATACGACGGTGATCGCGGCGACCGCCGCGAACACGATGGCGCCGCCGGCGAGCCCGTAGGCGGTCGGCGTCTCGCCCAGCAGCAGCCATACCCAGAGCGGCGCCAGCACGCTTTCCAGCATGGCGATCAGCGTGGTTTCGGCCGCTAACAGATGGCGCGCGCCGTAGAGATACAGGATCGAGCCGCAGCCGAGCTGGACGACTCCGAGCAGGAAGATCAGGAAGAGGTTGAGGCTGCCGGTGCCGGCATGATCGGCGAAGGGGAGCGAGAGCAGCCCCGAGATCACGCCGCCGATCACGATCGCCGGGATCATGTTGAGTTCGCGCGCGCCGCGCAGGATCACGATGTTCACCGCCGCCGCGACCGCGATCGAAAGCGCGATCAGATTGCCCAGCATCGCGCCGCTGCCGAGGTCGCCCGCCACCATCAGCCCGATGCCGCAGGCGGCGGCGGCCATCGCGGCCCAGATTGCGGGGCGCGGCCGCTCGGCCAGAACCGCCCAGCCGAGCAGTGCCGCGAACACCGGCGCCGCCGTCATCAGCAGCATCGTGTTGGCGACCGAGGTGCGCGCCAGCGCCAGCATGAAGCCGGTCATCATCACGCCGAAGCAGGCGCCCGAGGCGAGGCCGCGCCAGCCCGCGCGCATGAACACGCGAAAGACGCGGCCACGCTCCATGACCGCGAGCACGGCCGTGAGCGCCGCTACCAGGAACACAGCGCGCCAGAACGCGATCGTCCAGTCCTCGACGCCGCGGATGTGGCGGAAGATCGGCGCGCCCGTGCTCCAGAACAGGGCCGCGCCCGTGACCAGGAGCGCACCCGTCATTCTCGATTCGGTTCGTGCCTGCATTGCGCCGTTCGGCGAAGTTTGTGTCCGGCTCTACGCGGGGATACGCGTTTCGTCGGCCACGACCGTCGCGAACCGATCGGATAGGGCGGCGAGGCTCGCGGCCTGCAGCGCCGCGGCCGGAACCGTCGTACCCGTGACCGGATCCGGCAGGTCGCGCGTCGCGGTGGCCGCGGCCGGGACGATCGAGCGGTAGCCTAGATCGAGCGCCGCGCGCACGGTGCTGCTGACGCACATGTGCGTCATGAATCCGCAGACGACAATGTTGCGCTTGCCGGTGGCCGTCAGCGCTTCGTGAAGCTCCGTCCCGGCGAAAGCATTGGGCAATTTCTTGCCCACGACGACTTCGCCGGCGGCAGGTGTGGCGCCTTCAGCGATCGCGCCGCGCGAGGCATCGGGATCGAACAGGCCCCCGGCGCGTCCGAGATGGCGCACATGCACGACCGGCGCGCCGGCCGCCCGCGCACGCGAAAGCAGCGCGCCGATATGGCCGAGCGCCGCCGCCACGCCCGCCAGCGGCAGCGCGCCATCGACGTATTCGCGCTGTGCGTCGATGACGACGACGGCGCAGTCGCGCAACGGCGGCGCATCGCCCGGCGCTCCGGCCATGGCCAGCAGTGTCTTCGGCGCGGACATCGGCGCTTTCCCCCATCGCAAGGCGCGCGAGACTAACCTGACGCGGGGCGCGGAGTCTGCCGCGCAAATTCGCCGTGCCGGGATGCGCCGGGCCGCGTGCATTCGGCGCCGGGTTCGCGCTATAGGGAAGCCATGACGGAGCCCCGCGCACAGTTCGTTCTCGGCCTCACCTCCCGCGGCTTTCACCGCATCCGCTATTGGGAATGGGGCGATCCGACCAATCCGCGCGTGCTCCTCTGCGTACACGGCCTCACGCGCAACGGCCGCGATTTCGATTCGCTCGCCGCCTCGCTGGCCGGCCGCTACCGCGTGCTGTGCCCGGACGTGGCCGGGCGCGGGGAGAGCGACTGGATCGCCGCCGGCGATTACAGCTTCCCGCAATACTGCAACGATATGATCGCGCTGATCGCGCGCAGCGGCGCCGCCGAGGTGGATTGGGTCGGCACGTCGATGGGCGGCCTCATCGGCATGATCCTCGCGGCGCAGGCGCGGACGCCGATCCGCCGCATTGTGCTCAACGACGTGGGCCCTTTCGTGCCCAAGGCCGCGCAGGACAAGATCGCCGAGACCGTCGGCGACGATCCCGAATTCGCCAGCGTCGAGGCCGCGGCGGACTATATCGCGACGGTGAACGCCGGTTTCGGGCGCCTCACCCGGGCGCAATGGCTCGAGCTCGCGCGCACGGCGGTGAAGCGGCGCGATGACGGCAAGTTTGTCTGGAAGCGCGATCCGGCGATCGGCAAGAGCTTCGTCTCGCAGCCGCGCAACGACGTCGTGCTGTGGCCGATCTGGGACCTGATCAAGTGCCCGGTGTTGTTGCTGCGCGGCGCCGAGTCGGAACTGCTGCCGGCCGCCGTCGCCGAGGACATGACGAAGCGCGGCCCCAAGGCGCGGCTCGTCACGATCGAGGGGGCTGGGCACGCGCCGGCGCTGCTGGCCGAGCGCGAAATGGCGCCAATTCGCGAGTTTCTGCTGGCGGCCTAGCGACGCGTCCATTATGGGAACGGTGTTGCGCGCAGCCTTGTTCCTGCGGCTTCGCTTGAGTACGCTGCACCGCAAAACGCGGTTGCGCCGGCGTGGGGCCGGCTGATACGCGCGGACGCCGGGACATCTGGTCAAGAGCCGAGGCGAACGAATGTCGGAAGAGATGCGCCACGCCCTGCCCAAGGGCTACGAGATCGAAGGCTATCGGATCGAGAAAGTCTTGGGCGCGGGCGGATTCGGCGTCACCTATCTCGCCCACGAGATATCGATCAATCGCAGGGTGGCGATCAAGGAATACCTGCCGAGCGGCATCGCCGCGCGCGGGCGCGACGACGTGTCGGTGCATCCGCTCAGCGCCGCCGACCGCGAGAATTTCCAGTGGGGCCTCGACCGCTTCCGCAAGGAAGCCCAGACGCTCGTCACGTTCCGCCACAACAACATCGTCACGGTCTACCGCTACTTCGAGGCCAACGGCACCGCGTTCCTGGTGATGGGCTACGAGGATGGCGAGAGCCTCGCCAAGATCCTCGAACGCGCCGGAACGCTCACCGAGGAAGAGATCAACGACCTGCTGGGCCCGCTGCTCGACGGCCTCGAGCACGTGCACAGCGTCGGCTTCCTGCATCGCGACATCAAGCCCGGCAATATCTACATCCGCCGCGACGGCTCGCCGGTGCTGCTCGATTTCGGCGCGGCGCGCCAGGCGCTGGGCGGGCGCAGCCAGAGCCTCACCTCGATCGTGTCGGCCGGCTACGCGCCGTTCGAGCAATACACGACGCGCGGGAATCAGGGCGCCTGGACCGACATCTACGCGCTCGGCGGCGTGCTCTATCGCGCGACGACGGGCGAGCGGCCGCCCGATTCGCCGGACCGCATCCGCGACGACCCCTACGTGCCCGCGGTTCAGGCGGCCGCCGGGAAGTATAGCGAGACGCTGCTCGCCGCGATCGACGCGGCGCTGGCCGTGGACGAGGCGCACCGTCCGCAGAGCGTCGCCGATTGGCGCACGCTGTTCGCGGGCGGGGAATTGCCGGCGCGCGCGGCGCAGCCGGGTCGCGATGGCGCCACGCTGCGGTCGGGAAAAGGCGCCTCGGCGCAGCTTCCGACCGGCCGGCCGATCGCCACGCAGGCGGGGCAGACAGCGCCGACCGCGGCTGCCGCCATAACGCAGGCGCCGAAGCAGAAGCGCGGCATGCTCGCCGCCATCGTGATCGCGGGCGGCATACTCGTGCTCGGCGCGGCCGGCGCCGGGGCGTATTTCTATCTGGACTCCCAAGGCGAAACCCAGGCGGCCGATCTCATCGGCAAGGCCCGCTCGGCGATCACCGCCGGATCGCTCGACGAGGCCGAGCGGCTCATCGCCGACGCCGAGAAGGCGCGGAAGGACCATCCCGATCTCGACAAGATCAGGGCCGAGCTTCAGGCGGCGCGCGCGGCGGAGCAGGGCAAGATCCGTCAGGCCGGCACGCTGCTCGGTCAGGCGCGCGCGGCCATCCAGCGGCGCGATTTCGCGACGGCCGAGCGCCTGATCGAACAGGCCGCGCAGCTTGCACCCAATCACCCCGATCTCACGGCCGTCCGCGAAGCGCTGCGCGCCGCGAAAGAGAATGCGAGCACCGACCAGCAGGTGCGCGCGCTGCTCGGCCGCGCCCGCGAGGCCATCGCGCGCCGCGCCTACGACGAAGCCGAGCGGCTGATCACCGAGGCCGCCAAGCTTTCGCCGAACCACGCCGAGCTGGCCAGCGCGCGCGAGGAGCTGCGGCGCGCCAAGGAAAGCGGCGAGCGCACGGCGCAGATCCAGCGTCTGCTCTCGCAAGCGCGCGACGCGATCCGCGCCAAGAACTTTACGGAGGCGGAGCGCCTCATCGCCGAGCTGGCGCGCCTCGTGCCGGCCGGCGACCGCGACCTGACGGCGATCCGCTCCGAGCTCGATGCGGCCAAGCGCGGCTCGCCGCCGGACACGGCCGCGCTCGATCGCCTGCTCGAGGAGGCGCGCGACGCGATCCTGCGCAAGGATTTCGATACGGCGCGGCGCAAGCTCGACGAGGCGGCGCGCATTTCGCCCTCCGATGCCGGTCTCGCGCAGCTCCGCAAGCAGCTCGCCGACGCCGAGGCGAAGGAGCGGCCGGCGAACGGGACCGACTATTCGAAGGTCACGAAGACCCCCAACAATCTCTGCCGTCCCGGCACGCAGCGTATGGTGGAGGCCACGCGCAAGCTGACTCTGCCGGCCGTCCGCTACTGCACCGATGCCGATTGGAGCGTGCGCAACGTGCGCGCCGACGGCGCCAACCTCCTTTGGCGCGTACCGTTCACCGACGGCCACGTCGACTGCGCGTGCGTGCGCGGGGCCGGCGGCACGACGACGGTGCCGACTCCGGGCACGCGCACGCCGGTTCCCGGCGTCACGAAATCGCCGACCAACATGTGCCAGCCGGGGTCGATGCGCTACGTCGATGCCACGCGCCAGCTCGTGCTCCCCGGCGCGCGCTATTGCTCGACGGCGAACTGGAACGTGCGCGACGCCGCGACGGACGGCGTGAGCCTTTATTGGCGCGTGATCTTCAGCGACGGCCACGTGAACTGCCAGTGCACGCGGAGCGGCGCCGCCGCGACGCCGGCGACGCCCTCGACGGAGCTGACGGCGGTCCCGGGCGTCACCACCACGCCCAACAATCTCTGCGTCGGCGGCACGCAACGCATGCTCCGCACGACGCGGAAGCTGACGCTGCCGAGCCAGCGCTACTGTACGGACGCGGACTGGCGCGTGGCCGACGTGAAGACCGACGGCACCACGCTGTTCTGGAACGTGCCGTTCACCGAGGGCGTGGTCGCCTGTTCCTGCCGTAAGCGTTAGCGCGGGAACGGGGCGGGCAGACATGGACGACGCACGCCACGGCCTCGCCCGCGGCTTCGAAATTCACGGCTACCGCATCGAGCGCGTGCTCGGCGCCGGCGGATTCGGCATCACCTATCTCGCCACCGAAGTCGCGATCAGCCGCCCGGTCGCGATCAAGGAGTATCTGCCGAACGGCATCGCGGCGCGGATGCGCAACGACGTATCCGTGGCGCCGCTCTCCGACGCGGACCAGGAGAATTTCCAGTGGGGGCTCGAGCGCTTCCGCCGCGAGGCGCAGACGCTCGTCGCCTTCCATCATGCGAACGTCGTCTCGGTGTTCAGCTATTTCGAGGCCAACGGCACGGCCTATCTCGTGATGGCCTACGAGGACGGCGACAGCCTCGCGACGATCCTCGAGAAACGGAAGACGCTGCCCGAGGCGGACGTGCGCGTCTGGCTCGGACCGCTGCTGTCGGGCCTCGCGCACGTCCACAAGGCCGGCTTCCTCCACCGCGACATCAAGCCGGGCAACATCTACATCCGCAAGGACGGTTCGCCGGTTCTGCTCGATTTCGGCGCCGCGCGCCTCGCGGTGGGCTCGCGCAGCCAGAGCCTCACCTCGATCGTCTCCGCCGGCTACGCGCCGTTCGAGCAATATACGACGCGCGGCCACCAGGGCCCGTGGACCGACATCTATGCGATGGGCGGCGTGCTCTATCGCGCCGTCACCGGCCAGCGCCCGCCCGACGCGCCCGACCGCATCCGCAACGATCCCTACGAGCCCGCCGCGAAGAAGGCGGCGCGAGGCAAATATAGCCCGGCGATGCTCGCGGCGATCGACTGCGCGCTGATCGTCGACGAGGCGCTGCGCCCGCAGAGCCTCGAGCAATGGCTGCCGGTGTTCGACGGCGCGCCATGGCCGCCGCCCGCGGCCGAGGCGCAGTCGGTCGAAGCGACGCCCGATGAGACTCTCGCCGTGGGTGTCGCCGGCGTTCCATCGCGGGCGGCCGACCCGCCCACGCGCTGGCCGGTCGGCGCACAATCCGCGCGCCAGGCCACGCGCGGTCCCGCTGTCGCTCCGTCGGCGGCGCGCACGGCGCCGGACTCGCAGACCGGTCCGACGCTGCCGCCCCCGGGCGCCGCGCGGCGCGGCGGCTCGGGCAAATGGTTCATCATCACCGCGATGTCGCTGCTGCTGCTGGCGGGCGCGGGAACGGTCGCGTTCGTGCTGATCGCCGACGACAAGCCGGCGAAGCCCGATGCGCGCGACACGCCGGCCCGGGAGGCCGAGCGGAAAATACGGGCGCTGCTCGGCGAGGCGCGCACCGCGATCGCCAAGCGCGACTTTCCGGCCGCCGAACGCGCGCTCGGCGAGGCGGAAACCCTGGCGGCGCCGCACGACCTGGCGGCGCTGAAGCAAGAAATCGCGCTGGTCCGTGCCGAGCTCGCGCGCGCTAAGGGCACGCCGGCGGTCAGCGGCAAGCCGCCGCCGGCGACGCCCTCAGCCGTTCCCGCCGGAAGCTGGCCCGCCGATCCCGAATTGCGCCGCGCGATCGAGGAGACGATCCGGAAGCTCGCGCTGTAGCGCGCCGCCGCTATTTCGCGCGCGCGAGCGCCAGCCTCGCCACGCGCTCGACATCGGGACTCTTCTCCAGCGCCGCGATCTGGGCGAGATCGAACCAGCCGGTCTCGTGCGCGTCGCTGGCGGCGGCGCCTTCGCCGCGGCTCCAGCGGCACAGCACGGCCACGAGCACGTAGTGATGCAGCGTCTCGCCGTCGCGGCGGATCACGTCGAGGGCGGTCAGCACCTCGATTGCGTCGGCGGTCACGCCCGTTTCCTCGTCCAGCTCGCGCAGCGCGGCGGCGATCACGGTTTCGCCCGGCTCAATCTTGCCGCCGGGAAAGCCCCAGCGGCCGGCGTCCGGCCGATGGCTGCGGCGCACCAGCAACAGCCGGTCGCCGCGCGGGACGACGGCGATCGCGGCCGCGATGGGCAGGCGGGCAGGGGCGGCGTCGTTCATCGGGCGAGGGTTTTCTTGCGGCGCGGGCGGGTCCACATTCGCGACAGCACTAGCACGCGCGCGCTTGCGCGCAAGCCGCATTCGCGAACGGGATGGACAGCAGCGACCGGATCATCGAGGCCGCGGAGAAACCGGAGGCGCCGTTCCGCCCGCGCTTTCCGTGGCTGACCGGCGACCTCCAGACCGTGCGCAACATGATTGTGCGCCCGCGCCGGAGCTTCGCCGACGCGCCGGCCGAGCGCCTCTCGTTCGCGATGGATGACGGCACCGGCGACGCGCTGCTCGCCGACCTTCACGTGCCGAAGCGTCCGCGACGCCCGCTTGCCATGCTGGTGCACGGCCTCACGGGATGCGGCGAGAGTTTCTACGTTCTGTCGACCGCGCGTGCGCTGCTCGATCGCGGCCATCCGGTGCTCCGCCTCAATCTGCGCGGCGCGGGCCCCAATGCGGGGGCGTGCCGCGAGCAGTATCATGCGGGCCGGACCGCCGACATCGTGCGCGTGCTGGCCGCGCTCGATCCCGCGCTCTCGCGCCATGGCGTCGTCGCGGTGGGCTACTCGCTCGGCGGCAACGTGCTGCTGAAGCTGCTGGCGGAGCTGGGATCGGCGTCGCCGATCCTGCGCGCCGCAGCGGTATCGCCGCCGGTCGATCTTGCCGCCGCCGCGCGCTGCATCCTGCGCCCGCGCAATCGGCTCTATCAGCGCTATCTCCTGGCGCGCATGAAAGACGAGGCGCGTGCCACGCGCGGCGGACTCGACGCCGCCGCCGCCGCCCTCGAAGCGGCGCGCAACATCGTCGAATACGACGATACGGTCGTGGCCCCGCGCTACGGCTTCGCGTCGGCGGCCGACTACTACGCGCGCTGCTCGTCGGGGCCGCTGCTCGGCGCGATCCGGATCCCGACCCTGATCGTGCATTCGCGCGACGATCCGTGGATTCCAGCGGATGCGCTCGAAGCGGCGGCACGCGGAACCGCGCGGCACCTGCGCGTGGCGCTGACCGATCGCGGCGGCCATGTCGGCTTCCATGGCGCCGGTTCGCGGACGCCGTGGCACGATTCGCTCATTGCGGCATTCTTCGCCGCGGCATGATGCGACGAATGCCGTCGCCTATCGCACGCTGAAATCGATCCCGCGCCCCGCCCTCGGCGTGTAGCGCACTTCGCTGGTGACGAGGATGCCGCACACCCAGCTCGTCCAGATCTCGGTCCAGGGCTGGCCCGGCGCCACGTTGCGCTCGCGCTGGCTGATGTCGATGATGTCGAGGCGCTTGCAGCCGGCGTTGGTGCGCCGCGCATTGGTCACGACCTGCTTGCCGATCTGGAACTGAAGGTCGAGATCGGCGCGCGAGTCGCCCGGAAAGCCCACGACCGCGTGCAGCCCGCGTACGCGCGAGGCTTGCAGGAACACGTTGTGGCGCACGCTTTTGCCGCAGCGGCTGACCGTCATGCGCTCGAGCCAGCGCCCGGCCACGGGCACCTCGCGCGTCGCGATGAATTGCGGCGCCTCGGTCACGGTCACGAGCTGGCGGCCCTCGATCTTGCGCTCGCCCTGGCACGGCGGCGCCATCTGCTGGTCGGTCTCGATCACCTTGCTGCCGATCAGCTTCTCGTAGTCGTAGGATTGGAGCAGCTTGATGAAGCGGTCGGCATCCTGCTGCGTCTGCGCGGCGGCGGGCTGTATGGTGAGCAGCAACGGCAGCAGGCAGGCGGCGAGCCAGGTTCGCCTACTCTTGTCGCCTCCGCGAAAGCGGGGGCCCATCTGCGCGCCGCTGTTTGCTTCGTAAGGTCCACGCGCGGTCCCGTAGGGACTTGTCCTCGATTCGGACGCTCGCTCCGGCATGGGTCCCCGCCTTCGCGGGGACGACAAGGGGCGTTGAGGCATTTGGATTACCCGCGCTTGAGAAGCTTCGCCGCCGCGATCGCGAAGTAGGTCAGCACGCCGTCGGCGCCGGCGCGCTTGAAGGCGATCAGCGATTCCATCATCGCGCGTTCGCCGTCGAGCCAGCCGTTCTGGGCCGCGGCCCGGATCATCGCGTACTCGCCGCTCACCTGGTAGGCGTAGGTCGGCATGCGGAACGCCTCCTTCACGCGCTGCACGATATCCAGATACGGCATGCCGGGCTTGACCATCACCATGTCGGCGCCTTCCGCGATGTCGAGCGCCACTTCGCGCAACGCCTCGTCGCCGTTGGCGGGGTCCATCTGGTAAGTCTTCTTGTCGCCCTTGAGCGATGAGGCGGAGCCCACCGCGTCGCGGAACGGGCCGTAGAACGCCGAGGCGTATTTCGCGGCGTAGGCCATGATGCGGACGTGCTCGAACCCCTCGGCGTCGAGCGCCTCGCGGATCGCGCCGATGCGTCCGTCCATCATGTCGGAGGGCGCGATCACGTCGCAGCCCGCGCGCGCCTGCACCAGCGCCTGCTCGCAGAGGATGGCCACGGTCTCGTCGTTGGCGACGTAGCCGTCGCGGATCACGCCGTCGTGGCCGTGCGAGGTGTAGGGATCGAGTGCCACGTCGCACAGCACGCCGATGCCGGGTTGTTTCGCCTTGAGCGCGCGGATCGCGCGGCAGACGAGGTTCTCCGGATTGAGCGCCTCGCCGCCGTCCTCGTCTTTGGCCGCAGCCGGCGTGTTCGGAAACAGCGCGATGCACGGGATGCCGAGCGCCGCCGCTTCGCCGGCCGCGTCGGCCAGCACGTCGACGCTCATGCGCTCGACGCCGGGCATCGAGGAAACGGGCTCGCGCTTGCCGCTGCCCTCGATCACGAACACCGGCCAGATGAGGTCGTCGGCGGTCAGCGTGTTCTCGCGGATCAGGCGGCGGGACCAGTCGTTGCGGCGGTTGCGACGCATGCGGACGCGTGGATAGGCGCCAAGGGGCTGGCCTTGGGCGGCGCGCCGGGTCTTTGGAGGCAGGACCGGTTTGTTCATCGGATTCAAAGGGAAACGGGTTGAGCGTGATCGGGCGGAACCTAGCAGAAGCGCGTGCGCGTTCGGAATGACGCTTGCGCGGTCCTGCGACCGAATCGGCATTGAAAGGGCAATACAACCGTATTATCCTTTGAAACTCACGTTTGAAACATCAACTCTGATGCGCACACGATGATCAGCGCGGCCCAGCTCAAAGCGGCGCGGGCACTGCTCGCGATGGATCAGAAGGCCCTGGCCGAAGCCTCGGGCCTTTCGTTGCCGACGATCCAGCGCATGGAGGCCAGCGACGGCACGATTCGCGGCAACGTCGATTCGCTGATGAAACTCGTCAATGCGCTTGCCGCGGCCGGCATCGAACTGATCTCCGAAGACGCGGTCAGCAGCGGGGGCGGGCGCGGCGTGCGCTTGAAGAAGTAGATGCCGCTCTCCGTCGCCCTGTTCGGCGTGCTGGTTTTCGTGGCGACTGCCGTCGCAGGCGTCGCCACGCACCGCACGGCGCTGGGGCGGCCGCTCGTCTACGGCCTCTCGGCCGCCGCCAATCTCGTGCTGCTCGCGGTGGGCCTCTACGCGCTGCTGGGCGCGCTCGCGCCGCAAGCCGAAACGCTGCCGCTCGGACTCCCGTGGCTCGGCGCGCACTTCCGGCTCGATTCGCTGAGCGCGCTGTTTCTCGCCGTCGTCAATCTCGGCGGCCTTGCGGCCAGCCTCTATGCGATGGGCTACGGACGCCACGAGCACGAGCCCGCCCGCGTCCTGCCGTTCTATCCCGCGTTCCTCGCCGGCATGAACCTCGTCGTGCTGGCCGCGGATGCGTTCACGTTCCTGCTCTCATGGGAGACGATGTCGTTGGCGTCGTGGGCGCTCGTGATGTCGCATCACCGCGAGGAGAGCAACGCGCGCGCCGGCTACGTCTATCTCGTGATGGCGAGCTTCGGCACGCTCGCGCTCCTGCTGGCGTTCGGCTTGCTCGCCGGCGCCGACGGCGGCTACGGGTTCGATTCGATCCGCAATGTCGAGCACGCGCCCGGCCTGAAGGCGCTCGTGCTCGTCCTCGTGCTGGTCGGCGCCGGATCGAAGGCGGGCCTCGTGCCGCTGCACGCCTGGCTGCCGCTCGCCCATCCGGCCGCGCCGAGCCACGTCTCGGCGCTGATGAGCGGCGTGATGACGAAGGTGGCCATCTACGGCTTCATCCGCATCGTGTTCGATCTGCTCGGTCCTCCGGTGTGGTGGTGGAGCGTGATCGTGCTGCTGCTCGGCGGCATCACCGCTGTGCTCGGCCTGCTTTACGCGCTGATGGAGCGCGACCTCAAGCGGCTGCTCGCCTATTCGACGGTAGAAAACGTCGGGATCGTCTTCATCGGCCTCGGCCTCGCGCTGGCGTTCCGCGCGAACGGGCTCAACTGGGCGGCGGCGCTGGCGCTCACGGCCGCGCTGTTTCACGTCTTCAATCACACACTGTTCAAGAGCCTGCTGTTCTTCGGCGCGGGCGCGGTGCTCACCGCCACCGGCCAGCGCGACATGGAGCGCCTCGGCGGCCTCATCCACCGCATGCCGAAAACCGCGCTGGCCTTCCTCGTCGCCAGCGCCGCGATCTCGGCGCTTCCGCCGCTGAACGGCTTCGTCTCGGAATGGTTGACGTTCCAGGCCGTGCTGGTGAGCCCGCAGCTCCCGCAATGGGGCCTGAAGTTCCTCGTGCCGGCCGTGGGCGCGATGCTGGCGCTCTCGGCGGCGCTGGCGGCGACGTGCTTCGTGCGCGCGTTCGGAATCACGTTCCTCGGGCGGCCGCGCTCGCCCGAGGCGGCCGGCGCGAAAGAGGTGGATCGTTGGTCGCTCGGCGCGATGTTTGGCTTCGCCGCGCTCTGCGTGCTGGCCGGCGTGCTGCCGGGGCATGTCATCGACGCGCTCTCTCCGGCGGTCAGCGCGCTGGCCGGCGCGCGCATGCCGGTGCAGGCCGAGGTGCCGTGGTGGTCGATCGTGCCGATCGCCGAGAGCCGCAGCTCCTACAACGGCCTGCTCGTCTTCGCGTTCTCGGCGATCTCGGGCCTGCTCGCCGCGGTGCTGATCCACAAATTCGCGACGCGGCGCTTCCGGCGCGCGCCCGCTTGGGATTGCGGTTTCCCAGATCCGCGGCCCGAGACGCAATACACGGCCGACAGCTTCGCGCAGCCGATCCGGCGCGTATTCGGCACGCACATCTTCGCCGCGCGCGAACGGGTGGACATGCCGGCGCCGGGCGACACGCGCCCCGGCCGCTTCCGCGCGCGCGTGCACGACCTTGTATGGGATCGCGTCTACGCGCCGGTCGCCAACGCGATCCAATACGGCGCGCGGCGGCTCAATCCGCTGCAGGCGCTGACGATCCGCCGCTATCTCACGCTTGTCTTCTTCTCGCTGATCCTCATGCTCGCGGTGCTGGCGATATGGCGCTGATCGGCGAGCTGATTGTCCAGGGTGTGCAGATGGCGCTGGTGCTGCTGCTGGCGCCGCTGTTGACCGGATTCGTGCGCACGCTGAAATCGCGCGCGATCGGCAAGGCGGGCCCGCCGGTGCTCCAGCCCTATCGCGAATTGCTGCGCCTCGTGCGGAAAGAGCCGGTCATCGCCGAAAGCGCCTCGTGGCTGTTCCGCACCGCGCCTTATCTGATCTTCGCCGGCATCTGGGTCGCCGCCGCGCTGGTGCCGACCTTCGCCTCGGGGCTTCTCTTCAGCTGGAGCGCGGATCTCATCGCGATCGTGGCCTTGCTCGGGAGCGCGCGCTTCTTCCTGGCGCTCGCCGGACTCGACGTCGGCACGAGCTTCGGCGGCATCGGATCGAGCCGCGAGATGATGATCGCCTCGCTCGCCGAGCCGGCGATGATCATGATCGTGTTCACGATCGCGCTGATTGTGGGCTCGACGCAGCTTTCGTTCATCTCCGCGTACACGGCGAGCCACGAAGTCGGCCTGCGCGTCTCGCTCGCGCTGTCGCTGGTGGCGCTGCTGATGGTCGCCATCGCCGAGAACGGACGCATCCCGATCGACAATCCGGCCACGCATCTCGAGCTCACGATGGTGCACGAGGCGATGGTGCTCGAATATTCGGGCCGCCACCTCGCGATGATCGAGCTCGCGGCGTCATTGAAGCTCGTGCTCTACGTCTCGCTGATCGCCTGCATCTTCGTGCCGTGGGGCATTGCGCCGGCGGGGGCGGGGATCGGCGGCTACGCGATCGGCCTCGCGGCCTATCTCGGCAAGCTCTTCGCCGGCGGCGTTCTGCTCGCGCTGTTCGAGATGGCGATCGCGAAGATGCGCGTGTTCCGCTACGCCGAGTTCCTGGGCGCCGCGCTGATGCTCGGCCTGCTCGGCACGCTCCTGGCCTTCGTGTCGCGGAGCCTCTGATGGGCAAGATCGATTTTGATGTCGCCCATCTCGTCGCCGGCGGCCTCGTGCTGGTGAGCCTGCTGCTGCTCTACCAGGACCGCATGTTCTCGCTGCTGCGCTTCTTCGCGGCGCATGCGATCGTGCTTTCGCTCGCGGTCGCGTGGCAGGCGCTGATCCAGGACAAACCCGAGCTGTACATCACCGCCGCGATCGCGCTCGCCTTCAAGGGCATCGCCATACCGCTCGTGCTCTACCGCATCGTGGTGCGCCTCGGCATCCACCGCGAACTCGAGCGGGTGGTGGGCGTGGGTCTCACGATGCTGGTCGGGATCGGCCTCATCGCGCTCGCGCTCGTCGTGATCCTGCCGCTGACCAGCGCCGCCGACCCCTATGCGCGCGAGGATCTCGCCTTCGCGCTCTCGGTCGTGCTGCTCGGCCTGCTGATGATGATCACGCGGCGCAACGCGGTG
>CAYZSG010000055.1:0-24696 GCA_964481045.1 uncultured Candidatus Odyssella sp.
GTTTCATCTTCGGATTCCATCGGCTGGTCTGGTGACCGAAGTGCACCCCGGCCTCCAGAAGCTGTTTCATGCTGATCTCTGCCATATTCTCTCCGTTTCCAAACGCTCTTCGATATCAGAAACGCTCTCCCTCCCGCAACGGGGCTAGACGTTCTTGGCCTCCCACTTGCCCGGTCTCTCCCCCGGCGGACGCGGGCGCCCTACTGATTCATCGAATCGATGAACTCCTGATTGGTCTTGGTGTCGTGGATCTTGTCGACGATGAACTCCATCGCCTCGACCGGGTTGAGCTGTGCCAGCAGCTTGCGCAGGATCCAAATTCGCGCCAGCTTTTCCTTACCCAGCAGCAGTTCCTCCTTGCGGGTGCCGGAGCGGTTGATGTCCACCGCTGGGAAAGTACGCTTGTCCACGAGCCGGCGGTCGAGGTGAATCTCCATATTTCCCGTTGCCTTGAACTCTTCGAAGATCACCTCGTCCATGCGGCTGCCGGTATCGATCAGCGCGGTCGCGATGATCGTCAGCGAGCCGCCGTGCTCGATGTTGCGGGCGGCGCCGAAGAAGCGCTTCGGGCGCTGCAGCGCGTTGGCGTCGACGCCGCCGGTCAGCACCTTGCCGGATGACGGGACGACGGTGTTGTAGGCGCGCGCGAGGCGCGTGATCGAATCGAGCAGGATCACCACATCGCGCTTGTGCTCGACGAGGCGCTTGGCCTTCTCGATCACCATCTCAGCCACCTGCACGTGGCGCGAAGCCGGCTCGTCGAAGGTCGAGGAGATCACCTCGCCCTTCACCGTCCGCTCCATGTCGGTGACTTCCTCGGGCCGCTCGTCGATCAGCAGCACGATGAGGTAGGCGTCCTTGTGATTGCGCGCGATCGAATGCGCGATGTTCTGCAGCATCACGGTTTTGCCCGTGCGTGGCGGCGCCACGATCAGGGCGCGCTGGCCCATGCCCTGCGGCGTGATGATGTCGATGACGCGCCCCGTCTTGTCGCGATAGGTGGGGTCGTCGATTTCCATCTTGAACTTCCGCTCCGGATAGAGCGGCGTCAGGTTGTCGAAATTGATGCGGTGGCGCACCGCTTCGGGATCGCCGAAATTGACTTTGTCGACCTTCAAGAGGGCGAAATAGCGCTCGCCGTCCTTGGGTCCGCGGATCTGGCCCTGCACCGTGTCGCCGGTGCGCAAGCCGAAGCGCTTCACCTGGTTGGGGGAAACGTAGATGTCGTCCGGGCCGGGCAGGTAGTTGGCCTCGGGCGAGCGCAGGAAGCCGAAGCCGTCCGGCAGCACCTCGACGGTGCCTTCGCCGTCGATGATCACGTCCTTGAGCGCGAGGCTCTTCAGGATCGCGAACATCATCTCCTGCTTGCGCAGCGTGGATGCGTTCTCGATCTCGAGGCTTTCGGCGAGGGCGAGGAGGTCGGCGGGGGACTTAGCCTTGAGCTCGGAGAGCTTCATCGGCGCCTTTTCGCCTGCGGCCTTCTCGGTCGCGGCCTTCTCGGCGGCGGCTTTGTCGGACGCGGCCTTCTCGGCGGCCGCCTTGTCAGCCGCCTTTTCGGCGGCCCTCTCGGCGGCCTTTTCAGCGGCGGCAGCGGTCATGGCCGCTTTTTCGGCGGCCCGCTCCGATTTTTCGGTGGTCTTGTCGCTCATGGGTGCAATACGAGTCTCTTGGGGGGAAACGAACGGGGGAAGGGAAATGCGCGGCCTCGTCACAAGGATGCGAAACGCATCGGAGAGGCGGCGCCGGAGGCGCGAGAGCTAGGATTGGCAGCCGCCGCGGGCACGTGGACCGTGCATTCCGGCGCGTCGATGCCGGCGCTTATGGCTGTTGGAGGAAGGCGCTTCCGTGCGGGCGGATGAAACCCGCTCCTTCGGAAGCGCCGATCTCATAGCAGAGTTGGGATGCGAACGCAAAGCCTGCAAGGGGCACGCGTTTCCATAGCGCGATATTTCTTTGCCGGCGGTTAACCCTGCGCCGCGCGCTTCGCGGGCGCCGGCGCCGCGATCCCAGTCAGCGCCGCGAAGAAGGCGTCGTTGTCGTCCTTCAGGCTGATCGTCACGCGGATGAAGCGCTCGAAGCCCGGCGCCTTCACGGTCGAAACCGCGATGCCCTGCTGGCGAAGCGCAGCCTGGGCCTCTACGCCTTCCGTCGGCAGCTCGATCAAAAGGAAGTTACCGGCGCTCCGAAGGCAGCGCAGGCCGATTTCGTCCACGCGTGCCCGCAGCCGCTCGCGCTCGGCCACGCATTCCTTCACCCGCGCCCACATGTAGTCCTGGTCCTCGAACGCCGCGAGCGCCGCAGCCTGGGCCACAATGTTGAGGTTGAACGTGTTGCGCACGCGGTGAAACGCCTCGGCCAGCGCCGGCGAGCTCATGAAACCGTAGCCCACGCGCAGCCCCGCCATGCCGTAGGCTTTCGAGAACGTGCGCATCACGAACCACGGCCGCGCGACGCCCTTCAAGTGCTCGAGCGCGTCGATGCCGCCGGCCGCGCGCGCGAATTCGCCATAGGCCTCGTCCACCGCGAGGATCGCGTGCGCCGGCAGCGATCGCACGATGTGCGCAAGCTCGGCCGCGCTCACATCGGCGCCGGTCGGGTTGTTCGGCGAGGTGAGCCAGAACAGCCGCGTGTCGTCGTCCACCGCCGCCAGCAGGCCCTCGATGTCGTGCGAGCCGTCTTTCTTCACCGGCACGGCTTTCACGGCGCCGCCGGCAATGCGGCTGGCGCCGCCGAGCCGCGGAAACGATGGAGTCGAAACCACGGCGTTGCGCCCCGGCTCGATGAACGCGGTCGAGGCGAGCGTGATCAGCTCGGCGCTGCCATTGCCGCAAATGATGCAATCCTGCGCCACCCCGGCACGCGCGGCGATGGCCGGCGCCAATTTGCTCCAGTGCGAATCGCCGTAGCGGTTCACCTGGGTCGCGGCCGCGGCGATCGCCGCCACCACCTTCGGCGAAGGCGGCCATGCGCCCTCGTTGAACTGCATGAAGCGCACGCCCGGCGGCACCGGCTTGAACACCGGCGGGTTCACCAGCGCCTTCAGCACAGGGCGGATCGGAAGGTCGTCGAGGGATTCGGTCATGCCAGCGTTTTATCTTTCCCGTCGTTCCCGCGAAAGCGGGGACGAACCTGTTGTTTGGCGGAAGAGCCTAGAAAGGCTTCCCGATCACCATGATCACGATGATGACCATCAGCACGGCCGGCACCTCGTTCCACATCTTGTAGAAGCGCGGCGCGCGGATATTGCGCCCGGCGGCAAGGTCTTTGCGCCAGAGCGCGTAAACGTGGTGCAGCACGGTCATCAGGATTACGGCCGCGGCCTTCACGTGCACCCAGCCTTTGCCCCAGTCGATGGCGGCCTCGGCCGGATAGACGAACACGAGGATCAATCCGAACGTCCAGGTCAGGATGAAGGCCGGGTTCATGATGCCGCGCAGCAACCGGCGCTCCATGATCTCGAACGTGTTGGCGGCCTCCGAGCCCTTCGCCGCCGCCGCGTGATAGGCGTAAAGGCGCGGCAGATAGAGCAGCCCGGCCATCCACGCGATCACGCTGATCACGTGGAACGACTTCACCCAGAGAAACCAGCTCATTCGAACCTCGTCTTGCAGCGCAGCAAGGGCGCCCGCGCGCGCCGCGCATCACGCCCGGCGGTTACTCATCGGTGCCCGCGACATCCTGTCAATGCGGTGCTAATGTCACGGCATTCGGGGCCCGAAGCACGAGGCCGCCGTCTCGCGCGGGCCGCGACGATACAAAATTCCAGGTGGGAGGAAACACGGGATGACTGCCTTTACCATCAATGGGCGCAGGGTCGACGTCAAAGCCGACGCCGACACGCCGCTCCTTTGGGTGATCCGCGAGCATTTGAAGCTCACGGGCACGAAGTTCGGCTGCGGCGTCGCGCAATGCGGCGCCTGCACGGTCCACATCAACGGCGAGCCCGCGCGTTCGTGCAGCACGCCGCTCTCCGAAGTCGCCGGCAAGCAGATCACGACGATCGAGGGCCTCGCGCCCAAGGGCGACCACCCGCTGCAGAAGGCGTGGGTGGCGGAGCAGGTGCCGCAATGCGGCTACTGCCAGTCTGGCCAGATCATGACCGCCGCGGCGCTCTTGAAGAAAAACAAGAAGCCGACGCGCGAGCAGATCAAGGAGCACATGAACGGCAACATCTGCCGCTGCGGCACTTACAGCAAGATCGTGAAAGCGATCGAACGCGCGGCGAAGGGGGCCTAGTCATGAAACAGCGCATCAAGGCGATTTCCCTCAGCCGCCGCAGCTTCATGGTCACGGCGGGCGGCTTCTCCGCCGCCGTCGCGTTCGGCGGCACGACCAGCAAGGCCCTCGCGCAGGCGATGAAGGCCGGTGCGCCGTTCAAGCCCAATGCCTGGGTCACGATCGGCGCCGACAACGTCGTCACCATCGTCTCAGCGGCGGCCGAGATGGGCCAGGGCACCAAGACAGCGATGCCCGCGCTCATCGCCAACGACATGGACGCGGACTGGGCGAAGGTAAAGGTCGTCCAGGCTCCGGCCGATGCGAAGAACTACGGCAATCGGCTTTTCGGCGGCGCCATGATCACCGGCGCCAGCCGTACGACACCCGGCTACTACTTGCCGCTGCGCATCGTCGGCGCGCAGACGCGCGCGGTGCTGATCGCCGCCGCGGCCGAGCAGTGGAAAGTGCCCGCCGCCGAGCTCACAACCGAGCCGGGCATGGTCGTTCACGCCAAAAGCAAGCGGAAGATCTCCTACGGACAACTCGCCGCCAAGGCGAAGGTGCCGGCCGAGCTGCCGAAGATCGAGGCGAAAGACCTGAAGCCGCTCGATCAGTGCCGCTATATCGGCAAGGATCTCCCGCGCGTCGACGTGCCGGAGAAATCCACCGGCAAGGCCATCTACGGCATCGACGTGCAGGTGCCCGACATGAAGTACGGCGCGATCCTGCGCGCGCCGGTCGAGGGCGAGCGGCCCGAGCGCGTCGACGACGCCGCGGCCCGCGCGATTCCGGGCGTGCGCCAGATCGTGTGGCTCACCTACGGCGTCGGCGTCATCGCCGATACGGTCGAAGCCTCGAAGAAGGCCAAGGACGCGCTCAAGGTCGAATGGTCGAAAACCGCGAAGGCGCGCACCTACGACAGCGACAAGGTCGGCCAGGAATACCTGGCGATCGCGCGCGACCTGACCAAGACGGGCGTCGAAATCGAGAAGCATGGCGATGCCGACGCGGCCATCGCCGGTGCCGCCAAGACGCTGACGGCCGAGTATCTCTCCGAGCACGTCACGCATGCGTGCATGGAACCGATGAACGCGACGGCGGTCATTCGCGGCAACAAGGTGGAAGTGTGGGCGCCGAACCAGGCGCCGACCCTGACGCAGGTGTTCGCCGCGCGCACCGCGGGCACGACGCCGCCCAATGTTTCCGTGAATACGACCCTGCTCGGCGGCGGTTTCGGCCGGCGCGCGGATTGGGACTTCACGGTGGACGCGGTGAGCCTCGCCAAGGCCATGCCCGGCACGCCGGTGAAAGTGATCTGGTCGCGTGAAGACGACATCCGCTACAGCAAGCCCCGCCCGCTCGTGGCCCAGCACATGACCGTCGGCCTCGACGCCAGCAACAACATCGTCGGCTGGCGTCACCGCCTCGTGGGCTGCTCGATCTATGCTCGCTTCTCGCCGGCCGCCTTCCAGGCCGGAAAGGGCAAAGACGCGCCGTTCCACGAAGGCGTCGAGTACAAGTACGACTTCCCGGCGGCGCGCAGCGAGTTCATCCGCGAGGATCGCGGCGTCTCGGTTCATATCTGGCGCTCGGTCGGCTCCGGTTACACCAAGTTCGCAATGGAAACGCTCATCGACGAGGTGGCGAAGCTGCGCAACGAGGATCCGGTCGCGTTCAGGCTCTCGCTGCTGAGGAAAGACGCGCGCGCGACCGCCGTCGTGCAGGAAGCCGCGAAGATGGCCGACTGGTCGAGGAAGCGGGAAGGCCGGGCGCTCGGTATCGCTTACTCCGACACCTGGAACACGCACATCGCGCAGGTGGTCGAGATCTCGCTCAATCCCGCGAACGGCGAGATCAAGGTCCACAACGTCTGGAGTGCGGTCGATCCGGGCGTGGCCCTGCAGCCAGCCAACGTCGCGGCGCAGATCGAAAGTGCGGTGATCTACGGCCTGAGCCACTGCTTCCAGGAGGAGCTCACCTACAAAAACGGCGAGGCGCAGCAATCGAACTTCCACGACTATCAGGTTCTGCGCATGAAGGACGTGCCGGAAGTCGTGACGAAGGTGATGCCGTCGATGAAAGACGCGCCCGGCGGTATCGGCGAGGCGGGCCTGCCGCCGTTGGGACCGGCGATCGCCAACGCGGTGTTCGCGCTCACCGGCAAGTCGCTGCGCCACCTGCCGATGACGCCAGCCCGCGTCGCCGCGGCGCTGAAGGCGTAGTCACGCAAGCAAGGCCTGCATCCGGGGCGGCTCTGCAAGGGGCCGCCCCTTTTTCTTCGAGCCTTCTTCGTTCTCTAAGGTCTTGCCAATGCGCAGCGGCCGAATTTGGCCGGGCAAACGCGCTGTCCGCCGTCCGGTGCGATCGCGTCTGTCCGCCGCAGCGCGTCCTGCACGAGCCTGGCCAAGCCCGCGATGAACGCCTCGCGCGCATCGACGGTCGCCACGCGCACATAGGCGGGAACGCCGGCTTGCTCCGCCACATGCCGGTATTCGATGTCGAGCTCGACCAGCGTTTCCGAATGCTCCGAGACGAACGCGATCGGCACTACCATCACCGGCACGCGATCGCGCCCGGCACGGCGCACTTCATCTTCCGTCGAAGGCCCGATCCATTCGAGCGGGCCCACGCGGCTCTGATAGCAGACGGCCCAATCGGCGGCCGCCGCGCCGAGCGCCGCCGCCACCGAAGCGGCCGTGCGCTCCACCTGCCATTGATAGGGGTCGCCGCGGCGGATCACCTTCTTCGGCAGACCGTGCGCCGAGAACAGAATGCGTGGCAGCTGGCCCTGCCACGTCGCGAGCTTGCCACGGATTGCCTCGGCCACCGCCGAGATGAAGCCCTGCTCGGCCGGATAGCAGCACACGGCGCGCGTCTCGCAAGCAATCCCCGCCGCGCTCGCCGCTGCATGCCAGTCTTTCAGCGACGATGCCGTCGTCGTCGTCGAGTATTGCGGATAGAGCGGCAGCAGAACGATCTTTTCCGGCTTCTTCGCGGCAACCGCGCGTGCCGTCTCCGCCGCGAACGGATGCCAAAAGCGCATCGCGATGAACACGTTCGCGTCCAGGCCGGAGGCCCTCAATTGCATCGCGAGCGCCTTCGCCTGCGCTTCGGTATTGCCGAGAATCGGCGAACCGCCGCCCATCTTTGCGTAGATATCGCGCGCCTTCGGGCCACGTCGCTTCGAGATGAATCGCGCCAGCGGGAGACGCAGCATGCCGGGCAGGTCAATGATCGCGGAATCGCTGAACAGATTGCGCAGGAACGGCTCGACCGATTCTGGCCGATCCGGACCGCCGAGATTGAACAGAACGACGGCGATGCTCATGTGCTCGCCCGCACGGCGACAACCAGCGCCGCCACGTGTTCGGGTGGCGTCGGCGGCAGAACGCCGTGGCCGAGATTGAAGATGTGCGGCCGCCCGGCGAAGGCTTGGCGGATCTCACGGATGCGCGCCTGCATCGCCGCTCCGCCCGCCAGCAGCAGAACCGGGTCGAGACTGCCCTGCACTGGCAAGCGCCGCTGCACCGCGCGCCCCGCCTCAAGCGGCATCGTGTAATCGAGCCCTACTGCGTCCACGCCTGCCTCGCGCGCATATTCCTCCAACATCGGTCCGGCACCGCGCGGAAAGCCGATCACGCGCACAGTTGGGTGTCGCCGCTTCACGCCGCGCACGATGCGCGCCGTCGGCGCGATCACATGGGCGCGAAATTCGGTGTCCGGCAGGATTCCCGCCCAGCTATCGAAGAGCTGCACACAATCGGCGCCGGCCTCGATTTGCGCCGCGAGATGCTCGATCGTGGCTTCGACCAGCAGATCGATCAGCGCTCCGAAGCTCGCGGGGTCGCGCCACATCCAGGCCTTGGGCGCCGTGAAATCGCGGCTGCCACGGCCTTCGGCCATGTAGCAGGCCACCGTCCAGGGTGCGCCGGCGAAGCCGATCAACGCCCGTTCTGGCTCCAGCGCCGCGCGCACGCGCCGCACGGTTTCGTAAACCGGCGTGAGATGACCGCGCACGCGGGGCAGCGACAATGATTTCAAACTAGCCGCTGTCACGGGCTCGAGTACCGGCCCTTCGCCCTCGCGAAACTCTACTTTGGCCCCGAGGCCGTCGGCGACCACGAGTATGTCCGAAAACAGGATCGCCGCGTCCAATGCGAAACGGCGGATCGGCTGAAGTGTCGCCTCCGCCGCGGCCGCCGGCGTATAGCAGAAATCGAGGAACCCGCCCGATTTAGCGCGCAAGGCCCGATACTCCGGCAGATAGCGCCCGGCCTGGCGCATCAGCCAGACCGGCGGCGGATCGAGCACTTCACCCGCGAGCACGCGCAGCAGCGCTGGTTGGGAGTGTTGCGAATTCATGTGATCAACAGAAAGAGGCCGCATCTCCACTAACTCAAGAGTCTTCTTGAATCGAATCTAAAGAATCCTGTGGTGGCTGTAGGGCTTGTGCGAATCGGGACAGAGCGGCTTCTGCACATGACTCAGGAGACGCGCGTAGGGCGGCTGTGGATCTTCGGCATGCCATCGTGCCGCACCGTATGGCCATATCTGCGCCGGCACCGGTCGCCGGAAACCACACTTTGTGCCGCCCTCGGCCGCGCCGTTGGCGTGTGCGCATCGGATGTGATACTCGCCCACAGCCTTGGCGTGACCGCATCATGCGGGATAAGCGGGTGCGCTGGGGTGCGGTGGCGGTGATGACGGGCGGTTCGTCCCCGACATCCTCGCGATCGGCTGCGGCATGCACAGGGTCTCACCCGGTTTCTCCACAGTCGCACATGAAGCAGAAGCGGCATCTCTACCTCGTTTCCGATGCCACCGGCGAAACGGTGCGCTCGATCGCGCGCGCCTGCGCAGTCCAGTTCGAGGAGATCGACGTCGTCGAGCACCTGTGGCCGATGGTCCGCAGCCGCCGCGCGCTCGAAACGGCGCTGGAAGATGTCGGCCACGAGCCCGGCATCGTGTTCTATTCGCTGCTGAACCACGATCTTGCCGAGCATCTCGAGCAGTTCTGCCGCATGCGCAACGTGCCGTGCATTTCGGTGATGGAGCCGTTCATCAACCTGATGGCGCGCCATTTCGGCCAGGTGCCCAAGGGCCTGCCCGGCAAGCAGCACGTGCTCGATGCCGAGTATTTCCATCGCATCGAGGCCATGAATTTCGTCATGGCGCATGATGATGGCCAGAAGCAGGCCTCGCTGGCCGAGGCCGACGTGATTCTCGTCGGCGTCTCGCGCACGTCGAAAACGCCCACCTGCATCTATCTCGCCAACCGCGGCGTCAAGGCCGCCAATGTTCCGATGGTGCCCGGTATTCCGCTGCCGGACATGCTGTTCAAGCCGGGCCGCGCGCTGATCGTCGGCCTCACCGAGGATCCGGCGCGCCTCGTCGAGGTGCGCAAGAACCGCATGCGCATCCAGAACAGCGCGCAGACGACGAGCGACTACACCGACCTCGACAAGGTGCGCGAAGAGGTGACCGAGGCTAAGCGCCTGTTTGCGCGCCAGGGCTGGCCGGTCATCGACGTCACACGCCGTTCGATCGAGGAGACCGCCGCCGCGGTTCTCCAGCTCCTCAGCCAACGGAGCCGCCAGCACGAAGAGGGCTCCGGCGGCCCGCCAGGCGGGGCAGCGGCGTGAGCGCGCCGCAGCAAGGCTGCGGTCCACTGCTCGGGCCGGCCACACAGCGCCTTATCCTCGCCTCGGGCAGCGCCACCCGCGCCGCGATGCTGCGCAATGCCGGGCTGTCGTTCGAGCAGGTCGCGGCGCCCGTCGATGAAGGCGAACTCAAGCGCGCGATGAAGGCCGAGGGCGCCGACGCAGCCGAAACGGCGATGGCGCTGGCCGAGCTGAAGGCGCGCCGCGTCTCCGAGCGCGCGCCCGGCGCGCTCGTCATCGGCGCGGATCAGATGCTGGTGGCGAACGGCGCCTGGCTCGACAAGCCCGCCGATCGCGCCGCGGCCAAGGCGCAGCTCCTTTCCCTCGCGGGAACGTCGCACCGGCTCATCTCCGCCGCCTGCGCGATGGCGGATGGCGAGCGGATCTGGGGCCGGCACGAGCACGCGACTTTGCTGATGCGTCCGTTCGGCGAGGCCTTCGTCGAGCGCTATCTCGATGCTGCCGGCGAGGCTGCGTCGAAATCCGTGGGCGGCTATCAGCTCGAAGGTCTCGGCGCGCAGCTTTTCCAGCGCGTCGATGGTGATTTCTTCGTCGTGCTCGGCCTTCCGCTGCTGGCGCTCTTGGATTTCCTGCGCGGGCGCGGCATCGTTCCGGCATGAACATCGACGGGGAGACGCGTCTGGCCGGCGTGCTCGGCTGGCCGGTGGCGCATTCGCGCTCGCCGCGCCTGCACAACTACTGGCTCGCGCAGTACGGCATCAACGGCGCCTATCTGCCGCTGCCGGTCCGCGTGGAGCATTTCGCCGAGGCGGTGAAGGGCCTCGTGCGCGTCGGCTTCGCCGGCGCCAACGTCACGGTTCCGCACAAGGAGGCCGCTTTCGCGCTGTGCGATCGCGTCGATGAGAGCGCCAGGAAGTCCGGCGCCGCCAACACGCTGGTCTTCGCACCTGACGGGACCATTCACGGCAGCAACACCGACGGTTTCGGCTTCATCGAGGCGCTGCGCGCCGGCGCACCGGGCTTCGATGCGAAGGCGGGCCCGGCAGTCGTGCTCGGCGCCGGCGGCAGCGCGCGGGCGGTCGTCCAGGCGCTGATCGAAGCCGGCGCGCCCGAAATACGACTCGTCAACCGCACGCCGGAACGTGCTCAGAGCCTCGCGGCGGCGCTCGGCGGTCCGGTGCGCTGCCTTGCCTGGGCCGAGGTGGCGCGTTCGCTCGCCGGCGCATCGCTGCTCGTCAACACGACGATGCTCGGCATGAAGGGCCAGCCGCCGCTCGATCTCGATCTCGCGGCGCTGCCGAAAGGCGCGGCGGTCAACGACATCGTCTACGTGCCGCTCGAAACGCCGCTGCTTAGCGCGGCCCGGGCGCGTGGCAATCCCGCGGTCGATGGGCTCGGCATGCTGCTCCATCAGGCCCGCGCCGGATTCCGCGCCTGGTTCGGCCGCGACCCCGACGTCACCGAGGTACTGCGCCGCCACGTTGCCGCCGATCTCATCGCCGAGATGGGGCGCGCATGATCGTGGTGGGCCTCACCGGCTCGATCGGCATGGGCAAGAGCAACGCCGCGCGCGTGCTGCGCTTTCTCGGCGTCCCGGTCTACGACGCCGATGCCGAAGTGCATCGCATCTACGCAAAGGGCGGCGCCGCGGTGGCGCCGATCGCGCGCGCGTTTCCGGGCGCGGTGCGCGATGGAGCCGTCGATCGCGCGCGCCTGTCGGAAATGCTGCGCGCCGATCCCGCCGCCGTGCCGCGGCTCGAGCGCATCGTGCATCCGCTCGTGCGGCGCATCCAGGAACGGTTCCTTCGCGCCCTGCGCCTCCGCCGCGCGCCGATCGCCGTGCTCGATATCCCGCTGCTGTTCGAAACCGGCGGAGAAAAGCGCTGCGACGCGGTCATCGTCGTCTCGGCGCCGGCCTATCTCCAGCGCCAGCGCGTGCTGCGCCGCCCGGGCATGAGCGAGGCCAAGCTCGACCTGCTGCTCGGCCGGCAGATGCCCGACGCCCTGAAGCGACGCCGCGCCGATTTCGTCATCCACACCAATCGCGGCTACCGCGACACGCTGCTCGAACTCCGCCGCATCCTGCGCGTTCTGCGCCAGCGCCGTCCGGCACATAGGAAAAGATAGATTCACAGGAGACAGGGAGACGGGGAGGAATTTCTTTGGCGCGCTCTGGCACGCCGTCTATTCTCCCCCCGTCTCCCCGCCTCCTGTTGTCTGTTTTTCATGCGCCAGATCGTTCTCGACACGGAAACCACCGGCCTCGATCCGGCTTCGCACCGGATTATCGAGATCGGCTGCGTCGAGCTGGTCAACCACATGCCGACCGGGCGCACGTTCCACACCTATCTCAACCCCGAGCGCGCCAGCGACGCGCGCGCCTTCGAGGTGCACAAGCTCGCGGACGATTTCCTCAAAGGGCAGCCGCTGTTCCGCGACAAGGCCGACGAATTCCTCGATTTCATCGCCGGCGACCAGCTCGTGATTCACAACGCCGAATTCGACATGGGCTTCGTGAACTGGGAGCTGAAGCGCGTCGCGCGCGAGGCGCTGCTGATGTCGCGCGTCATCGACACGATCTCGATCGCGCGCCAGAAATATCCGGGCGCCCAGGCCAGCCTCGATGCGCTCTGCCGCCGCTTCGAGATCGATCTCTCGATCCGCGCGGAGCGGCACGGCGCGCTGATCGACGCCGGGCTGCTCGCGCGCGTCTATCTGGAGCTCATCGGCGGCCGCCAGCCCGGCCTCGATTTCGCTCTGAACGGGGGCACGCGCGGCGCCGCGATACTCATGCCGAGGGCGAAAACGCCGGCTGCGATCCGCCCGCCGCGCCGCGATCTGCCCGGCGCCTCGCCCAGCGCCGAGGAGATCGCGCTGCACGACAAGTTCCTCGGCAAGATCAAGGACCCGATCTGGCGGAAGAGCTGAGGGCCCGCCGGCTTCGGGCGCCGCGTCTACGGCTTGATGATCGACGAGCGCGGGGCCTGCTGGGCCTGCGCCTGCTGCTGAAACAGCGAGAAGAAATCGATCGGCTGCAAGGTCAGCGGCGGGAAGCCGCCTTCGCGCGTGGCGTCGGCGATGATCGCCCGCGCGAACGGGAACAGGAGGCGCGGGCACTCGATCAGCAGCACGCCCTGGTGCTGGTCCTGCGGAATGATCGGGCCGAGCGCGAACACGCCGGCATAGGCGAGTTCGCAGAGGAACACCGGCTTGTCTTTCGACTTCGCGTCCACCTTGATCGAGAGGACGACCTCGTAATCGGCGTTCGGCAGGCGCCGCGCTTCGACGTTCACGCTGATGTCCACCTGGGGCGAAACGTCGCCCTGCATGAACACGTCGGGCGCGTTCGGGTTCTCGAACGAGAAATCCTTGATGTACTGGCCCTTCACCATCAGCGGCGGCTGATCGGGGCTGGCGGCATGCTGGCCGCTGCCATTGCCGGGATTGTCGGCCATCGGTGAACTCCGTCGCTCGAGTGCTGGAAAGCGGCGGCGTGGCTAGCACGTCCCGCCCGCCCCGGCAACCGGCCCACCCTCAGGCGCCTTGTCTGTGGATGGTGCGAATGACCACCAAGGCACCAAGACACCAAGAAATAAGTCGCGCGCCAAGGGCGCGCAGAAGGCCTTCTTGGTGCCTTGGTGCCTTGGTGGTCTTCCACCGTCTGCACAGCACGGCATTGAACGGGACGAGCAAAAGCGCCATGTAAGCGCGGTCATGTCGCACCCCTCATCCCCCGCCATCCACGGCACCACGGTTCTCTCGGTTCGGCGCAACGGCAAGGTCGTCGTCGCGGCCGATGGGCAGGTCACGTTCGGCCAGACGGTGCTGAAGCCCAACGCGAAGAAGGTCCGCCGCCTTGGCGGCGGCAGCGTCATCGCCGGCTTCGCCGGCGCCACGGCCGATGCGTTCGCGCTGTTCGAGCGGCTCGAAGGCAAGCTCGAGAAGCATCCGGGCCAGCTCACGCGCGCCTGCGTCGAGCTGGCGAAGGATTGGCGCACGGACCGGTATCTGCGCCGGCTCGAAGCGATGATGGCGGTGGCCGACAAGGAGGTGTCGCTCGTGCTCACCGGCACCGGCGACGTGCTCGATCCGGTCGATCAGCTCATCGGCATCGGATCGGGCGGCCCATTCGCGCTCGCCGCGGCGCGCGCGCTGATGGCCGAAACGCAGCTCGACGCCGAAGCGATCGCGCGCCGATCGCTCAAGATCGCCGCCGACATCTGCATCTACACCAACGACCAGATCACCCTCGAAACTCTGTAGGCACGTGAAACGAACAGGAGCCGGGGAGCCGGGGAGTATACAATCTGAGCGCCCAGGGCGCGCATTGATAATCCTCCCCGGCAACCCGGCGACAGGTATAATTATTTTTACCGCACAAAGACCAGCATGCCCAAGCCCGCCATTGCCGCGCCCGCGGCGTCGGCATTCAGCCCGCGCGAGATCGTGTCGGAGCTCGATCGCTTCATCGTCGGCCAGCACGACGCCAAGCGCGCGGTGGCGATCGCATTGCGCAATCGCTGGCGCCGCCAACAGCTCGACGAGGCGATGCGCGAAGAGGTGCTGCCGAAGAACATCCTGATGATCGGCCCCACCGGCTGCGGCAAGACCGAGATCGCGCGCCGTCTCGCCCGGCTTGCCGACGCGCCGTTCCTGAAGGTCGAGGCCACGAAGTTCACCGAGGTCGGCTATGTCGGCCGCGACGTGGATTCGATCCTGCGCGATCTTGTCGAGGTTTCGATCGGCATGACGAAAGAGCGGCTGCGCAAGAACGTTCGCGCGCGCGCCGAGGCCGCCGCGGAGGAGCGCGTGCTCGAAGCGCTGGTCGGCAAAGATGCGCGGCCCGATACGCGCGAGGCGTTCCGCAAGAAGCTCCGCAACAACGAGCTCAACGGGAAAGAGATCGAGGTCGAGCTCACGGAAAGCGGCGGCGGGTCGATGCCCACCTTCGAGATCCCCGGCATGCCCGGCGCTTCGATGGGCATGATCAATTTGAACGACATGCTCGGCAAAGCCTTCGGCCAGCGCACGAAACGCCGGCGCATGACGGTCGGCGAGAGCTACGACCTGCTCGTGGCCGAGGAGAGCGACAAGCTGCTCGACCAGGAGCAGCTGACCGGCGATGCGATCAAGAACGCCGAGCAGAACGGCATCGTGTTCATCGACGAGATCGACAAGATCGCCGGCCGCAGCGAGCGCGTCGGCGGCGCCGATGTCAGCCGCGAGGGCGTGCAGCGCGATCTCCTGCCGCTGATCGAGGGCACCACTGTGACCACCAAGCACGGGCCGGTGAAGTCCGACCACATCCTGTTCATCGCCTCGGGCGCGTTCCATTTCTCGAAGCCGTCGGATCTGCTGCCCGAATTGCAAGGCCGGCTGCCGATCCGCGTCGAGCTCAAGGCGCTCACGCGCGACGACTTCGCGCGCATCCTGCGCGAACCCGAGAACAGCCTCGTGAAGCAATACAAGGCGCTGCTGGCTACCGAGCAGGTGACGCTCGACTTCGCCGAAGACGGCATCGACGCGCTCGCCGACACTGCCGCCGAGATCAACCAGAGCGTCGAGAACATCGGCGCGCGGCGCCTCCATACGGTGCTGGAGAAGGTGCTCGAAGAGATCAGCTTCACCGCCACCGACAAGGCCGGCAGCACGCTGACGATCGACCGCGGCTACGTGTCGAGCAAGGTCGGCGAACTCGCGAAGAATGCGGATCTGAGCCGGTTCATTCTATAGCGCGTGCCCTCGCCTTCCTCCTTCGCTTCGCTCGGAATGACGAACTGCGCTCGTCAGACCCGCGCTACCGCTACCGCTTCCGCTTCAGCAGCACATACACGGCACCCTCGCCGCCATGGGCGCGGCTGGCCGGCTGCACGGCGATGATGTGGGCGCGCAGGCGCGGCTCGTTGAGCCAGCGGGGCAGTGCCTCTTTCAAGACGCCGCGGCCGGCGCTGAAGGTGAAGCGGCCGAAAGCCGTCTTGCGCTGATACGGATCGGCGCTGCGGCCGCCTTTGCCGGTGACGATCAGCACGCAGCGCGCGCCGGAAGCGTGCTGCGATTCGATGAAGCCGACCACCCGCGCATGCGCGCCCTCCTGCGTCATGCCGTGCAGGTCGAGCTTCGCCTCCACTGGCATCTGCCCCTTCCGCAGCTTCTCGCCGCTGCGGCGGTCGAGGCCGGCGAGATGGCCGGGCACGAGCGGCGGCGGCCCCGGCGGGCTCGGCGCGCGCTTCGGCGGAAGGGCCGGCACGGCGGCGGAAATCTTCCGCGGCCCGTCGGCGGCGGCAGGCGGTGTAGCCAAGCGCCGCGTGCGGTCGGCCGCGTCCGCGAGAGGGTTCGTCGCGGCGTGGCGCTTGTGCTTCGTGTCCTTGAGCGGCGTAACGGCGCCGGAGATTCTCTTCCAGAGCCGCTCGCCGTCGTCGCCTTCGTCGGGGGCGTCGGCGGCGGGGCCGAGGCGCATCCAGGGCGGCTCGCTCTCGATGCGCTTCGGCCGTTTCGTCATGGCGCGCCCGAGTCGCGCGACGCCGCGTCGTCGACGATGACGATGTGGAGGCGCCGCGGCCCATGCGCGCCGAGCTGCAAGGTCTGCTCGATGTCGGCGCTGCGCGAAGGGCCGGTGATGAAATTCACGACCCGCGGCAGCGTGTGCTTGCCGCCGTCGGCGCCATTGCCGGCAGCCGGCGTCCCGCGCAATGGCGCCAGCGAGTCTTCGTAGCAGCCGACGACGCGGTCGGCCGGCAGGATCACGATCTCGGTCTCGGGCAGGAAGTTGATCGTCGTCGGCGTGTTGCCGCCGGCAAGCATCACGAGCGTGCCGGTCTCGGCCACGGCGCGATAGGCCAGGCTGATGCCCACCTCGTCGAACGCCTCGGCCGCGCCCTTGCGGAGCTCGAGCGTCTTGCGCCGTTCCCAGCGCGCCGCGTCGAGCAGCGGATCGGGCGCGAGAACGGCGCGCATCGGCAGATTGTGATTGCGCAGGAAGTCGGCGACGGCGTTCGGCACGTCGATCATCGTGTTGACGCGCGTCACCGTGGCCGAGGCCTCCTCGGCCATCGCCGTGAACGCGGCGATCGCCGCCTTCTTCGTTTCCGGCTTGCCGCGCGCCGGCACGAGATTGGGCTCGCGCCGTGCGATGCGCGCATCCACCGCCACTTTCGCAACGACATCGTCGCGGCCTTTGAAGCCTTCGCGCAGCGCCGCGAAGATCTGGTCGCGCGCCGAGCTCATGCCGACGGCCCCGCGGGCGGGGCATCGGCGCGCTTGTGCCGGCGTGCGCCGCGCCACTGGCTCTGGAACGTCTTGCCGAGCGGCGCCGGAAAATCGCGAAAGCGCGTCCAGCCCTCGGCATAGGGCAGCGTCGCGAGCCGGCCTTTGAGCTTCCGGCCGCGCCGGTAAAGCCAGTAAGCCGCGATGCGGGCGCCGAAGTGATAGAGCGTGGGAAGCTGCGCGGCGACGAAGGCCCAGATCCAGAGCGCCCGGCGCAAGCGCGGCACGATCATCCGCCTTTGGAATTCCTGCTCGCGCCAGTGCCGCATCATCTTCGGCAGCGGAATGCGCATCGGGCACACTTCCTCGCAGCGCCCGCAGAAGCTCGAAGCGTTCGGCAGGTCGCGCGCGATCTCGAGGCCGTACAGCGCCGGGGTCAGCACCTTGCCGATCGGCCCGGGATAGACCGAGCCATAGGCGTGCCCGCCCACAGAGCCATAGACCGGGCAATGGTTGAGGCACGCGCCGCAGCGGATGCAGCGCAGCACCTCCTGGAATTCGGTGCCGATCAGCTTGCTGCGCCCGTTGTCGATCAGCACGACGTGGAACTGCTCGGGCCCGTCGAGATCGCCTTCGCGCTTCCGGCCGGTCGAAAGCGTCGTGTAGACCGACATCTCCTGCCCGGTGGCCGAGCGCGCGAGTACGCGCACCAGCGTCATCGCGTCGTCGAGGTTCGGCACCACCTTCTCGAGGCTCGCGATCACGATGTGGATGCGCGGCAGGGTCTGCGTCAGGTCGCCGTTGCCCTCGTTGGTCACGATCATCGTCGAGCCGGTCTCGGCGATGAGGAAGTTGGCGCCCGTGATGCCGACATCGGCCTCGAGAAAGCGTTCGCGCAGCGCGCGCCGTGCTTCGTTGAGAAGGGCGGCGCGATCGGTCAGCGGGCGCTCGGGCGCCAGGTCGCGGTGATGCAGGCGAAATGCGTCGGCCACCTGCTCCTTGTTCACGTGGATCGCGGGCGCGATCAGGTGCGAGGGCGGCTCGTTCCGGAGTTGGATGATGTATTCGCCGAGATCGGTTTCGATCGGGCGGATGCCGTTGGCCTCGAGGAATGCGTTGATCGCGATTTCCTCGCCCACCATCGATTTGCCCTTCGTCACCGTTTCGGCGCCGACGAGGCGGCAGATGTTCAGGATGATGTCGCGCGCCTGCGCCGAATCCTTGGCCCAATGCACGGTGCCGCCGTTTGCGACGCAGTTCTTCTCGAACGTCTCGAGATAGAGATCGAGATGCGCGAGAACGTGATCCTTGATCTCCTTGGCCTTGTCGCGCAGCGCATCGAATTCGGGCAGACGCGCGGCCGCCTTGGTCCGCTTCTCGATGAAGCCCTGGCGCATGTTGCCGAGCGCGCGCTGAAGCTCCGTGTCGCCGAGCGCGCGGACCGCGGCTTCTTTGAAGTGGAGCGGCGACATCTCCGTCATGGGGCTTCGCCCTGCGGGCTACGGCCAACGGGTTCCCCTTGTCCGCCGGAGCCTTGGCGAAGGCGGATCATGCGGTCGCCTCTTCCGCCTCGGCCTTGACCTGCCCGATCGGCGCCGCGTCCACGCCGGCCAGCACCTCGGCCACGTGATAGGCGCGGATCGTGCGCCCGTCGCGCAGCATCTTGCCGGCGATGTTCATCAGGCAGCCCATGTCGCCGGCGATCACCGTGTCGGCGCCGCTTTCGGCGATCTCGCGGCACTTGTCGGCGGTCATGTGGTTCGAGATCTCGGGATACTTCACGCAGAACGTGCCGCCGAAGCCGCAGCACACGTCGCGGCCCGGCAATTCGCGCAGGCCGAGCCCTTTCACGGTGCCGAGCAGCGCGCGCGGCTGCTCGCGCACCTTCATCTCGCGCAGGCTCGAGCACGAATCGTGATAGGCCGCGATGCCCTCGAACTTGCCCGGCGCGTCGCGGACTCCCATCACGTCGTGGAGGAAGCCGGTCAGCTCGTGGGTCTTCGCCGCGAGCGCCTGCGCGCGCGGCAGCCAGCGCGGATCGTCGGCAAACGCCTCGGGATAGTGCGCCTTGATCATGCCGGCGCAGGAGCCCGACGGCGCCACGACGAAATCGAACGGCCGGAACGTCGCGATCACGCGACGCGCGATGCGCTTCGCGTCGGCCTTGTCGCCGGAGTTGTAGGCGGGCTGGCCGCAGCAGGTCTGCGCGCGCGGCACGGCTACGCGGCACCCGGCGGCCTCGAGCAGCTTCGCCGCCGCGAAGCCCACGCTCGGCCGGAACAGATCGACGAGGCACGTCGCAAACAGGCCGACGGACGGATTCTGCGGTCGTTCCACCATGGCGCGCAGTCTCCGCTTTGCCGCCCCGGGGTCAAGGGCGAAGCCGTTACGAACTCTGGCAAAAGGGAGATGAACAGGAGTCGGGGAGGCGAGGAGAAGGAAGATTTCACCGCGAAGGCACCAAGACATGAAGAAGGAAGATGGCCTGCGGCGCTTCTTGCGTTGCCCGCGCCTTCGCGCGCAGATCGAGCAGCTTCGCGCCTTCGTGTCTTCGTGATGATCTTTTCCACTTCTCCTTCTCCCCGCCTCCTCGCCTCCTGTTCACTTCGCTGTCGGGAGCAGCAGGAAGTAGCGGCCGCGCTGGGCCATGTGGCCGGCGTTGCGGGCGGCGTCCGCGTCGCTGCCGAAGAAAACGTCGCCGCGCACGGGGCCTTTGATGGCGGCGCCGGTATCCTGAGCAATGACGAGCATGCGCATCGGCTTGTCCGTCTCGAGCGGCCATGTCGTGTTGAGCCACAGCGGCAGGCCGAGCGGGATGAAGGCGGGATCGACCGCGAGGCTCGCGAGCGGCGTCAACGCCGCGCCGGGTTGGCCTCTGGGCCCTTCGCCTGCCGGCGTTTCGCGGAAGAAGATGTAGCGCGGGTTCTCCTGCATCAGCGCGCGGCCGGCGTCCGGGTTGGCGCGCAGCCAGGCCTGGATCGCCGGCATGTTCGTGCCGCCTTCTGGCAACAGGCCGCGCTCGCGCATGAGCCGTCCGATGGCGACATAGCCGTGGCCGTTATTGCCGGCGTAGGAAACGCGCGCGAATCCGCCCTCGGCCAGCGCGAAGCGGCCCGATCCCTGCACATGCAAGGTGAACACGTCCACCGGATCGCGCGCCCAGACCAGCACGCGCCAGTCCTTCGGAGCGCCATTCTCGATATCGGCGCGCGCGGCGAGCACGGCGCCGGGCTTGGCCCCGGGCGGCAGCGCATAGATCGGCGTGTCGAAGCCGGGGCGGCGCGTGCGCGCGGCCTCCAGCGTCGGCTCGTAGTAGCCTGTGAACAGGCCTTCCGCGCCGTTCGGTCCCTCGACGCGCCACGGCGTGAAATGCGTTTCGAGGAAGGCGCGCGCCGAAGCCGCATCCGGCGGGGCGGATCCGGCCAAGGCGCGGCAGGCACGCGCCAAGCCATCGCGCAGGGCCGCGGCGTCGATGGGCAGCGGCGCGGAGGCCGGGCGCTGGGACGTGCAGCCAAGGCGGAACGCAGAGAGGGCCGCGCGCAGATCGGCGCCGGACCAGCCAGGCAAATCGGCAAACGATGCGGGAAGGTAGCGAACCGGCGGCTGGGTCACGCCGCTGCATCCTGCAACGACGGCGGCAACGGCGAGGGCCGCAAGCCGCGCGCTCAATCGGCGGCCGCGGTTTCGACGAGCTGCCAGTTGGGGTCGCGCGAGCGCGTGTCGCGAGCGAAGGTCCAAAGATCGGAAACAGTCTCGGCCGTCTTGGGATCGCCGTCGATGACGGCGCCCTCGCGGTCGCGCGTCACGTTGATCTGCTCGGAGACGATGAGCACGGTCACGCGCGCCTCGCGGCCTTCGAGCCGCGCCTGGTCGATGCGCGCCTGGCGGATACCGGCCACAGTCGTCTCGCGCGTCTCGCCGGCCTCGCGGCGGCGGCGGATGTCCGCGGCGAAGCTCTCATACACGTTGGGGGCCAGCAGCGGCTCCAGCGCCTTCTCGTCGCCCTTGGCGAACGAGGTCACGATCATCTCGAACGCCATCTTGGCGCCCTCGACGAAGCGCTCGGGGTCGAACGAGGGGTCGGCGCGACGAATCGCGGCCGTGCCCGCATCCATCGCCGGCTCGGGCTTGCTCGCGGGCGCCGCCTCGGGCGGCCGGCGGTCGGGCAGCGGGATGACCTTGTCGCCGCGGTCGGCTGGCGCATAGGGCTCGTTCTTCTTCTCGAAGCCCGTGCGCGTGCCGAGCACGCTGCGCAGCTTCAGGATGACGAAGACCGCAATCGCCGCAAAGATCAACGTGATGAGAAGATCGGCGTCCATACACCAGCGCCTAGACGTCTCGCGCAGTCTCCGCCTGCCGGGCCACGACGAGTCAACGTCTTGAAAGGAATTCCAGTTCAATACTTAGGGCGAGTCGCACCGCCTAACAAGCGGTACCGGACGGCGGCGAGCAGGCCCCGGCCAGCCGCCGCTTTCGCATAATGTGGCCCCGCGGCGGCCCGCGGGCGACCACGAGATAGGAACTTATGCATAGAAGGTGTTACCCGGCCTGCGGCGCCGGCCGGTTGGCGCGCCCGCGCGGCCCCTGTTAGAAAGCGCGCCGTCACAAGGAGTTTCGGGGCATGTCTGCCGCCGCCAAGGTCCGGGCCGAGCGTGCGCCAAGCGCGCGCACCGCCACGGTCGAGCGCAAGACCAAGGAAACGTCGATCAAAGCGACGGTGAACCTCGACGGCACCGGGCGCTACAAGGTCGCGACCGGGATCGGCTTCCTCGACCACATGCTGGAGCAGCTCTCGCGCCACAGCCTCATCGACATCGAGCTCGAGGCGAAGGGCGACCTGCACATCGACTTCCACCACACGACCGAAGACACCGGCATCGTCATCGGCGAGGCGGTCAGCAAGGCGCTCGGCACCCGCGCCGGCATCAAGCGCTACGGCGACGCGATGATCCCGATGGACGAGACGCTCACGCGCGTGGCGCTCGATGCGTCGAATCGGCCCTACCTCATCTGGAAGGTCGCCTTCTCGCGCGCGAAACTCGGCGAGATGGACACCGAGCTGTTCAAGGAATGGTTCCAGGCCTTCGCGCAGAGCGCCGGCCTCACGCTTCACATTGAGAACATCTACGGCGAGAACAACCACCACATCGTCGAAAGCTGCTACAAGGGCGTGGCCCGCGCGCTGCGCCAGGCCGTGGAGCTCGATCCCCGGAAGCTCGGCGAAGTGCCCTCGACGAAAGGCACGCTCGGCAAGAGCCTTTAGCGATGCGCATCTACACGGTTCACTTGAAGAGGACGGCCGATCCGCTGTTCACGCCCGATCTCGGCGCGCAGTTCGTGCGCGAAGGGTTCAACTGGCCGGCGTTCTTCTTCACCTGGATCTGGGCGCTGGTCTGCGGCCTCTGGATCGTCGCCGCGATCCTGTTCGCCGGCGATCTCGGCCTCGCGCTGCTGTTCGAGGCGGTCGATCTCGACAGCATAAGCCAGCTCTGGGCCACGCTCGGCTGGCACGTCATCGTCGGCTTCGCCGCCGAGGATCTGCGCCGCTGGACGCTCCGCCTGCGCGGCTATGCGCTGGCCGAGATCGTGGCCGCCGAGACCGTCGCCGCGGCCGAACGCCGCTTCTTCGATCACCATCCCGCCATGGCCAAGCCGGCCTGGCGCTGATCCTCGCATGAAAGGCGCGTCATGTCGGTCGTAGTCGTCGATTACGGCTCGGGGAACCTGCGCTCCGCCGCCCGCGCGTGCGAGCGCGCCGCGCGCGACCGTGGCCTGGCGCTCGTCGTGAAGATCAGCGGCCGTGCCGAAGATGTGCGCGCGGCCGAGCGAATCGTGCTGCCGGGGCAGGGCGCCTTCGGCGACTGCAAGCGCGGCCTCGCCGCCGTGCCGGGCATGATCGAGGCGCTCGAGGAGAGCGTAATCGCGAAGGGCCGACCGTTCCTCGGCATCTGCGTCGGCATGCAGCTCATGGCCGAGCGCGGGCTCGAGCACGGCGTGCATCAGGGCCTGGGATGGCTGCAAGGCGACGTCGTGGCGATGACGCCGTCCGACAAGGGGCTCAAGATCCCGCACATGGGCTGGAACGAGCTGATCGATCTCGCGCCGCATCCCGTGCTTGCTGGTCTCGCGCCCGGCTGCCACGCCTATTTCGTCCACTCCTACGTCTTGCGCTGCGCCGAGCCGCGCCATGTGCTGGCGTCGTGCGACTATGGCGGCCGCTTCGCCGCCATTGTCGGGCACGACAACATGGTCGGCACGCAGTTCCACGTCGAGAAAAGCCAGGCGACGGGCCTCGCGCTGATCGGGAATTTCCTCGCATGGCGGCCATGATCCTCTATCCCGCCATCGATCTGAAAGACGGGCAGTGTGTGCGTCTTCTGCGCGGCGAGATGAGTGCGGCCACCGTGTTTAATGCCGATCCGGCCGATCAGGCGCGGCAGTGGGAACGCGCCGGCTTCGCCTGGATTCACCTGGTCGATCTCAACGGCGCGATTGAAGGCAAGCCGGTCAACGGCGCCGCGGTCGAAAGCATTCTGCGCGCGATCACGATTCCGGCGCAGCTGGGCGGCGGCATCCGCGACATGGCGCGCATCGAGGATTGGCTGGCCAAGGGAATCCGCCGCGTGATTCTCGGCACCGTCGCGCTCACGAAGCCGGCGCTGGTGAAAGAGGCGTGCAGGCGCTTCCCCGGCCGCATCGCGGTCGGGATCGACGCACGCGGCGGCAAGGTGGCGACCGACGGCTGGGTGAAGACCTCGGAGACGACGGCGGAAGACTTGGCCCGCGCCTTCGCCGATGCGGGCGTGGCCGCCATCATCTATACCGACATCGATCGCGACGGCGCGCTGCAGGGCGTCAACGTGGCGGCAACGGCGGCGCTGGCGCGCGCCACGGCGATCCCGGTGATTGCCTCGGGCGGCGTGGCCGGCCTCGCCGATATCGAGGCGCTCAAGGCCGATGGGCGCATCGCCGGTGTCGTCATCGGCCGCGCGCTCTACGATGGCCGCATCGACGCAACGGCGGCGCTGAAGGTGGCGGCATGACGCTCAAGGTCCGCATCATTCCGTGCCTCGACGTGAAGGACGGCCGCGTCGTCAAGGGCGTGAACTTCGTCAACCTCGTCGATGCCGGCGATCCGGTCGAGCAGGCGAAGGTGTATGACCGCGAGGGCGCCGACGAGCTGACGTTCCTCGACATCACGGCCAGCCACGAGAATCGCGATACGATCCTCGACGTCGTCGGGCGCACGGCCGATCAATGCTTCATGCCGCTCACCACCGGCGGCGGCGTGCGCACGATCGAGGATATCCGGAAGCTCCTGCTCGCCGGTACCGACAAGGTGTCGATCAACACCGCCGCGGTGAAGCGGCCGGAGTTCGTGAAAGAGGCGGCCGAGAAGTTCGGCAGCCAGTGCATCGTCGTCGCCGTCGATGCGAAACGGGTGGGCGAGGGGCGCTTCGAAGTGTTCACCCATGGCGGCCGCAACGCCACCGGCATCGAGGCGGTGGGCTGGGCGAAGCGCATGGCCGAATACGGCGCGGGCGAAATCCTACTCTCTTCGATTGACCGCGACGGCACCAAGATCGGATTCGACCTGCCTCTCACGCGCGCGGTCGCCGATGCGGTGCCGATTCCGGTCATCGCCTCGGGCGGC
>CAYZSG010000056.1:0-24618 GCA_964481045.1 uncultured Candidatus Odyssella sp.
GCGCGTAAGAAAAGAGGGGCGCAACGCGCGCCCCTATTGTCGACATCTACGCAGGACCCGGGCGCGCGCAGCGCGCCCCTACGCGATTGACCCTGCGCCCCTACTCCACGAACTGGTTCGTGAAGAGATCCTCCACCTTCGAGCCCGAGGGGATTATCTTTTCCTTGATGTAGAAATCCTGCACCGTGGCCATGCGCGCGGCGTCGAACATGCCGAGCTTCGGCTGGCCGGGATAGACGAAGTCCGCGTAATACTTGAACGCGTACTCGACCGCCGCTTCCTTGCCCTTCCATGCCGGCTCGATCGCCGCGAACTCCGCCGCCGCCTTCTTGGGATTGTCCATGATGTCTTTCATGCCCTTGAGCGCGGCGCGGACGAACTTCTTCACCATCTCCGGCTTTTCCTTGATCGCCTTGTCGCTGGCGCCGATGGCCTGCGTCATGCTCGGGAAATAGTCGAAGCTCTGGATGATCTTCACCTTCGTGCCGGTGGCAGTGATCAGTGGGATCCAGTCGGGCACGCAGGCGCAGGCCACCGCCTTGCCCTGCGCCACGAGCTGCCACACGCCCACGGGGCCGGCCGCCTGCGCGTTCACGTCCTTGATCGAAAGGCCGACGCGCGCGAGCACGCCCTGCAGCACGTAGTAGGTCGTGTCCTGGAAGGCCATCACGCTGATGTCCTTCCCCTTGAGCTGCTTCGGCTCGGTGATGCCCGAATCCTCGCGCACGACGAGCTGCATGAAGCCGCGCCCGCCGAAGAGGGCCACGCCCTTCATCGGAATGCCTTGCGGGCGCACGAGAATCGGCCCGTCGCCCAAGATGCCGCCGAGCGGCGCGTTGCCGGCGCCGACCTGCTTGGCGACATCGACGCCGCCCTTGGCGACCTGGAACTCGACGTCGAGCCCCTCGGCCTTGAAGTAGCCCTTGCCCTGCGCGAGGCGGATCGGCCCGAAAGCCGGCAGCATCGGCGGCGCCGGAAAGAGATAAGTGACTTTCTCTTGTGCGCCGCTGCTCCCGCCCGAGGCGGCAAGACCGCCCGCGGCGAGCGCTGCGACGAGAAGCGACAGTGTCCGTTTCATTCGCGGCCTCCCTGGCCCTTGGCGCCGCGTTTAACCCGTGAAACCCGCTGCGTGCGCCTCGGCCCATCATAATGCAATCGCCGGGCCGGGCGAGGGAGAAACGCGGGCGCTATTCCGCGGCGGCGAGGTTGGCGGCGGCGGCGGCGGCGGCAAAGCGCTCGGCCGGAAGCGTCGCGGTGATGACGGTGCCGCGGCCCGGCCGGCTGCGCAGCCTGAGGCGGCCGCCGTGCCGCTCGACCAGCGCCTTGGCGATCGAGAGGCCGAGGCCGGTGCCCTGGTGCCGGCGCGTCATGTGGTTGTCCACCTGGCCGAACGGCGCCAGCGCCTTCTGCACGTCCTCGCGCTTGATGCCGATGCCGGTATCGGCGATCGCGATGTGCAGGCGCCCGATCCCGTCGCGCCGCGCGCGCAGGCGGATGCGCCCGCCCGCCGGCGTGAACTTGATCGAATTGGAGAGCGCGTTGATCAGCACCTGCTTCAGCGCGCGCTCGTCGGCCAGGATCGGCGGCATCGAGGCCGCATCGACCTTGATGTCGAGCCGCGCCGTCTCGTCGCGGCCGCGGAACAGGCGCATCGCGCCCTCGAGCATGCGGCGCACGTCCACCGGCTCCTCGCGCAGCTCCCACTTGCCGGCCTCGATCTTGGAGAGATCGAGGATGTCGTTGATGAGCTTCAGGAGATGCCTGGCCGCGCCGAGCATGTCGCCGACATAGCTCGCATAGCGCGGATGCCCGAGCGCGCCGAACAGCTCGCCGTGCATGATCTCGGAGAAGCCGATGATCGCGTTGAGCGGCGTGCGCAGCTCGTGGCTCATGTTGGCGAGGAACACGGACTTCGCGGCGTTGGCGGCCGCGGCCTCGTCGCGCGCCTGGATCACCTGGCGCATCAGGCGCTGCGCCTCGTCGCGCTGCTCCTTTATCTGGTGCTGCATCGCCTCGAGCTCGCGCACGCGCTTCGCGAGCTCGGCCTCGCTGAAGCGCAGCGCCTGCTCGCGCCGCATCGCGTCGGTCACGTCGCTGCGCAGGCCGACGATGCCGCCTTCCGAGGTTCGCCGCTCGGCGTAGCGCAGCCAGCGGCCGTCGCGGAACGGCTGCACGATCGGCTCGGCGGGATTGCGGTGGCGGTGCACGCGCTCGGCGAAATACGCCTCCTCGCGCCCCTTCGCCTCGGGAAAGGCCCCCGCGGCGATACCGGCGCGCAGAATATCCTCGAAGCGGCGGCCGGCCTCGGTCGCGAGCGGTACGCCCTCGAACATTTTCGCGTAGGCGCTGTTGGTGAGAACGAGGCGGTCGTCGGCGTCCCACAGTACGAACGCGTCCGACATGCTCTCGACCGCGTCGATCAGGCGCTTTTCCGCCCGCTTCAGCGCGGTGACGTCGGTGAAGATCGAGACGTGCCCGCCCTCGGGCGTCGCTTGGCGCCTGATCAGCAGGACGCGGCCGTCGGCCAGGTGCCGCTCGTGTTCCGAACCATGTTCTGCGCGCGTCTCCAGAATATTCTGCCGAAGCCACGCTTCGCGGTCGGGCGCCGCGAGGGCGTCGGGCACCACGCCGGCCTCGACCGCGCTGCGGACGAGCTGCTCACGCGTCCAGCCGATCACCGACGGCCAGGCTTTGAGATACGGATAGAACTCGATGTAGCGCCGGTTGTGCAGGATCACGCGGTCGTCGGGGCCGAACAGCACGAAGCCGTCGTCCATCGATTCGATCGCGGCGACCATGCGCTGCTCGGCGCGCTTCACCGCGGTGATGTCGGTGGTGATCGCGACACGGCTGCCGTCGCTGGCGATCTGCGTGCGGATGAGGTAAGTGCGCCCGTCGTTCGTCTCGCGCTCGAACTCGGTGGAGCCCATCGCGCGCACGAACTCGAGCTGATCCTGGGACCATTTCTCGATGCCGCCCGCCTCGGCGACACCCTTGAACGCGCCCGTGTCCGCGTGGCTGCGCATCAGCTCGCCGCGCGTGCGCCCCGCCAGCGGCTGGAGCGCGCGGAAGTGCGGATATTGCTCGAGCAGGCGGCGATTGTGGAGCACGACGCGCTCGTCCGGATCGTAGAGCACGAAGCCGTCTTCCATCGCCTCGATCGCGCCGACGAGGCGCTGCTCGGCGCGCTTCAGTGCCGTGATGTCGGACAGGATGACGACGCAATCGCCGTTGCGCATCGGATATTTGCGCGCGAGCAGTGTCCGCCCGTCGCCGAGGCGACGCTCGATCGAGGCCTCCTCGCCGGAGCGCAGTGCCGCCATCCATGCCGCCATCGCGCCTTCGCCGTTGCGGCGGAACTCGTCTTCGTTCGAGAAGAATCCGTGCGCGAGCCCCTCGCGCATCATTTCCTCGTAGCCGCGGCCGATCGCGGATCGGCCGCCGCCCATGTCGGGGATGTAGTCGAGGAAGCGGCGGTTGTGGCGCACGACGCGGAGGTCACGGTCGTAAAGCACATATCCGTCGGCGAGCGCTTCGATGCTGTCGCGCAGCACCTCTTCGGCCTGGCGCGCGCGCTCCTCGGCAATCACGCCGTCGCAGAACGAGCGATAGCCGTTGCGCAGCATGAACACCAGCGCGCCGACATAGATCACGGCCATGAGGCCCATGACGACGCCCGTGCGCGTTTGCGACGCGAGCAGCAGGACCGTCATCGGCGCCATCGCCGGCAGCACGTAGGCGAGCGCCGCCGCCGGCATGCTCGGCGCCGCGGCGACGATGCCCGCCGACATTCCGGCGAGCACGCAGATGAGGAAAACCTGGAGCTCCACGCGCTCGGGCACGAAGAAGATCAGCGCCGAAGCACCCCAGACGATGCCCGGGATCGCATTGGCCATGATCGAGCGCCGCACGAAGCGCGCCGTGGCCGGCCGCTGCTGAACGAAGCGGCGCGACTGGGACCAGCGCATCAGGCTGAGCGCGCCCATGAGCCAGACCACCGCGACCCAGCCGATGTTCAGCGCCGGCGGCACGAGCGGATAGAAGAGAATGCCGGTGAGCGCCGAGATGGCGAAGGTCACGGCGACGAGGATCGGAACCTGCCGGCGTAGCGCCTGGCGCTGATGGCCGAGAATCGCGGCGCCGGTGTCCGCAGGCGCCGGAAACAGCCATGTCCAAAATCGTGCGGGCGCGCTTTGGGCGCGCCTGGCTTGTTCGGCCGCGGGCGTGTCGCGTCGATCCATCGTATCCTTCGCTGGCCAAGCCGCGCGCAGTGCGGCGGCAGCCTGCCTCTTGCCAAAGGCTAGGGCCGGTTGGGTTAATGGAGTCTTGATCGCCTCCGGCAACCCCCAGCTTTTCTACGGTCCGCCCGCAAATTCTCTTGATTGACGGCAGCGTTGGCCGGACCTAGCTTTCCCCCATCGCGCCGATTTGAGCGACAGCTTGCGGGCGCGTTATAAATGCAGCTAAAGCGTTGCGGCGAAACCCGCCCAGCGACCCAAAGCTGCGGCGGGATTTTTGTGTCCGCCGCTCCTTACCCAAGGCGCGCGCACCCAATCCTCCCGCTCGGACAGGAACCGGCCGGGGCGCGACATGCTGCTCCGGCGCAATGGAAGGAGCGGACTCATGCTGACGCGTCGGACCATCGTTTTCGCGGGCCTTGCCGGCTTCGCGCTCGCCTCTCCCCTTTCGGCCGAGCCGCCCAAGCGGCTCACGCTCGACTGGGCTTACTACAATCCCGTCAGCCTCGTGCTGAAGGAGAAGGGCTGGATCGAGAAGGAGTTCGAGAAAGACGGCATCGCCGTGCGCTGGGTGCAGAGCCACGGCTCGAACAAGGCGCTCGAGTTCCTCAATGCCGGCGCGGTCGATTTCGGCTCCACGGCCGGCGCGGCGGCGCTGCTCGCGAAGATCAACGGCAATCCGATCCAGGCGATCTACGTCTATTCGAAGCCCGAATGGACCGCGCTGGTGACGCGCGCCGGCAGCGGCATCAAATCCGTCGCCGACCTGAAGGGCAAGCGCGTGGCGGTGACGCGCGGCACCGATCCCTACATCTTCCTGCTGCGCGCGCTGGCCGGCGCCGGCCTCGGCGAGAAAGACATCAAGCCGGTGCTCGTGCAGCACGCCGATGGGCGCACGGCCCTCGAGCGCGGCGACGTCGACGCCTGGGCGGGGCTCGACCCGATGATGGCGGAGACCGAGATCGAGAAGGGCTCGGTGCTGTTCTTCCGCAACGCCGACGCCAACACTTACGGCGTGCTCAACGTGCGCGAGGCCTTCGCGCAGGAGCACCCGGAGATCGTGATCCGCGTGCTGCGCCAATACGAGCGCGGGCGCAAATGGGCGCTCGCGAATCCGGCCGAGCTGCGCGACATCCTCGCCAAGGCCGCGCGTCTCAAGGCCAACGTCGCCGCGAAGCAGCTCGAGCGCACGGATTTGAGCGATCCGCTTCCGGGCGAGAAGCCGCACGCCTCGATCCTCGCCGCCGGCGTCGCGCTGCAACAGTCCGGCGTGATCGAGGCGAAGGTCGATGTGAAAGCGGTGACCGCCGCGCTCATCAATCCCGCCTATGCGCGCGAAACGCTGAAGCGCGACCAGGCGGCGCTGCGCTGACGCGAACATCCGGCGGGCGGAGAGACCCCCATCCCGCCCTTCCCCCGCTTCGCGAGGGAAGGAGCCAGAGAAAGCCTTCCCCCGCTTGCGGGGGAAGGTTGGATGGGGGCCTCGCCGCCGCACGACATTCGACAGGAATGTGACATGTCCCCCGCCCCCTCCGTCCTCCGCCTTCCCGGCGCCGATGCGCCGCGCGCGGCGCCGCGCACGCTACCGCGCATACCCACGCCGCTCGGCCTGCTGATTCCGCTGATCCTCGCCGGCGCGTGGGAATTCGCCGCCGCGCGCGAGTGGCTGCCGTCGAACCTGCTGCCGGCGCCGTCGGTCATCGCCGGCACGCTCGCCGATCTCGCGCGCAGCGGCGAGCTTGGCGATCACCTGATCGCGACGACGTTGCGCGTCGCCGTCGGATTCGGCCTCGGCGTCGCCGCGGCGGCGCTGCTCGGCGCGCTCGGCGGCGCGGTTCCGCTGGCGCGGCGCCTGCTCGATCCCTCGCTCCAGGGCCTGAAGAGCGTGCCCTCGCTGGCGTGGGTTCCGCTGTTCATCCTCTGGTTCGGAATCTTCGAGACCTCGAAGGTGATCCTGATCGCGGTCGGCGTGTTCTTCCCGGTCTATCTGGCGCTCGCCGCGGGCATCCCTGGCGTGGACCGCAAGCTCGTCGAGGTCGCGCGCGTCTATCGCTTTTCGACCGCGGCGCTCGTCCGCCGCGTGCTGTTGCCGGCGGTGCTGCCGACCTATCTCATCGGGCTGCGCTCGGGGCTGGCGCTCGGCTGGATGTTCGTCGTCGCCGCCGAGCTGATGGGCGCCTCGCAAGGGCTCGGCTATCTGCTCGTGGACGGACAGCAGACCGGCAAGCCGGCGATCATCATCGCCAGCATCATCCTGTTCGCGATCCTCGGCAAAGCGACCGACCTGCTGCTGGCGCGCGCGGCGGCGCGGGCGCTGCGCTGGCAGGACAGCTTCAAGCAACACGCTTCGTGACGGAGTGGACACCATGTTGACCTTGCAACGCGCGGCCAAGCGCTTCCCCAACGGCTATCTGGCGCTCGACGAGATTTCGCTCGGCATCGGCGAAGGCGAGATCGTGGGCATCGTCGGCGCCTCGGGCTGCGGCAAGAGCACGCTGCTGCGCCTGCTCGCCGGGCTCGACCGGCCGACCGCCGGCGCCGCGGCGTTCGGCGGCGCGCCGCTCGCCGGACCGCGCGAGGAGATCGGCGTCGTGTTCCAGGAGCCGCGGCTGATGCCGTGGCTCACGGTGGAGGCGAACGTCGCGTTCGGCCTGCGCCATCTGCCGGCGCCGGTGCGCGCCGCGCGCACCGCCGAGACGCTGGAGCGCGTGGGCCTTTCGCATTTCGCGACATCGCTGCCGCGCGAGCTTTCGGGCGGCATGGCGCAGCGCGTGGCGATCGCGCGCGCGCTCGCGGCGCGGCCGAAGGTGCTGCTGCTCGACGAACCGTTCAGCGCGCTCGACGCCTTCACGCGCCTGGCACTCCAGGAGCATCTGCTCGAGCTGTGGTCCTACGACCGGCCGACCTTCGTGCTGGTAACGCACGACATCGACGAGGCGCTGGCGCTTGCCAACCGCATCGTGTTGATGCGCGGGCATCCGGGCCGCATCCATCGCGAGTTCGCGGTGGATCTGCCGCGGCCGCGCAGCCGCACGGCGCCGCGCTTCCTCGCCTGGAAGGAAGAGGTGCTGCGCGAGCTGCACATCACCGCCGCCACCGGCCGCACCGCCATTTCCGCGCCATTGTTGCGTGCGGCAATATGAATGTGACCACGGAGAAGATCATGAACGCCGCCGAACTCCGCAATCTCCAGGCCCCGCTCAAGGACAAATACAAATCCGCGCCGGGCGCGGCGCTGATCACCTTGAAGGCGCAGGGCGAGCTCGACGCGCTCGGCATCGCGTGCAAGGTGGATACCGGCCGCGCGATCGTCGAAGCGGGCCTGCACCCGGCCACCGGCGGCGACGGCTCGCAGGCCTGCTCGGGCGACATGCTGCTGGAGGCGCTCGTCGCCTGCGCCGGCGTCACGCTCAAGGCGGTGGCGACGGCGCTAGGCATCGAGATCAGGCGCGGCGTCGTGCGCGCCGAGGGCGATCTCGATTTCCGCGGCACGCTCGGCGTGGACAAGGAAGCGCCGGTCGGCTTCCGCGACATCCGCCTGTTCTTCGATCTCGATACCGACGCCGACGCCGAGCAGCGCGCGACGCTCAAGAAGCTCACTGAGCGCTATTGCGTGATCTACCAGACCCTGAAGCGCCCGCCGACGGTCGAGGCCGAGCTGCTCGTGCAGGCTTGATGCCAGCGGATCCAAAGCCAGGCTGGCGGCGCCGAAGATTAGGGGACAGGAGGCGGGGAGACGGGGAGAAGGAACCGGGCGCGCTTCGCGCACATTTCGTATCCTCCCCGCCTCCCCGCCTCCTGTTCATTTTCCTTGGTGGAGCCATACCGCGCTTTCGCGGTTGGCATGATCCTCATTCCGGGCACGCGCGGCCGAGCGCGCGCGAGCGCTGCGTGGGTGCCTCGCAGCTTCCCTTGGGGCGGCCGTGGCCGGAGAGGATCTGCGCGGCGCCGCGCATTCCGTTGCGGAACGCATCGTCGAAGCTCACGCCGCGAATCTGCCAGCGATAGAGCCTGCCTTCGAAGGCGAGACGCCATTCGGCGATCCAGCCGCGCGCCTGATCGCTCCACAGCAGGCGGCCGACCAGCGCCTGATCGCCGCCCGCCGATTTCGCCGCCGCGTCGAGCATCGCCGGATCGATCGTGGCAAGACGCGAGACGGTGGCCTCGGCCGCGGCGAGCCCGGCGGTATCCGGGACCGTGACCGGAATGGCGACCTGGCGCGCCGCCGCCGCGAACGCATCGCGCTGCTCGCGGCCGCGCTCGACGTCGCGCGCCAGTATGTAGGCGATGGCGCCGTTGTTGACCGCGACATAGGCGACGAGGCGCGGGCGCGACGCCGTCCACGGCCGGCGGCCCAGCGCCGCGAGCTCGGCGTCGATCTTGGCGGGATCGAAATCGACCGTGAGATCGTGCGGCCGGTCGCGGGTGCCCTGCTCGTCGTTGATCGGACGGTGCGCGAAACGGTCGCGATAGCTGAACTTGCCCAACAGCGTGTCGGCGCGCCGGGCGAGCGCGGCCACGCGGCGGTCGCCGGCGAGCCGCGCATCGCCCGAGACCTTGACGAGCACCTCTTCCAGGCACAGCGCGAGGCCGAGACGCCGGTTCGCCTCGCCGGTTCCGGTCACGATCGCCACCGCGCGATAGAGCGAGTCCGCATCCTGCGCGGACACGGCGGGCATCGCGCCGAGGAGCGAGAGCAGCATCGCCGCGATTCCGCCTGCGCCCCGAAGAACCCGCGTTGCACGTCCAGGCACATTCACCTCCACCACCGCGTTTCGCGCGAGAAATAGCGCACACCGCGCGTTCGAGAAAGGCGCGCCACCCTCGATAGAATTGCGGACGCGCCGCGGCCGCCTCAGAACAGCCGTTTGCCCTCGAACAGCTTGCACACGGCGGTGAGGCAATCCTCGCCGTGGCCGCGCGCCATCATCAGGCGCATGAGCTGAAAGCCGGTGCTCGCCATCGGCAACGGCGCATCGACGGCGCGCGCCACGTCGGCGACGGTGTTGAGATCCTTCACCATGATCGCGAGATCGCCGAGCTTCGGCTCGAGCTGCTTCTTCGCGAAGCGCGGGCCGAAGATCTGCATCGGCAGCGAATCTGCCCAACCGCCCTTGAGCGCCTCGGGAATTTGCGCGGCATCGACCCCGGCGCGCTCGGCGAACGCGAACGCCTCGGCGAGCGTCATGATCGTGGCGCTGACGACGATCTGGTTGACGAGCTTCGTCGTCTGCCCCGCGCCGCTCGGCCCCATCAAGGTGAAGCGCGAGGAAAGGTGCGCCACGATGCCCTTCACCGCATCGAAATCCGCCTGCTCGCCCCCGGCCATGATCGCGAGCGTGCCCTTCTCGGCGCCGGGCACGCCGCCCGAGACCGGCGCATCGACCCAGCCCATGCCGTTCTTCTTCCGAAGCTCGGCCGACCATTCGCGCGTGAGATCCGGCCGCATCGACGAGAAATCGACGAGGCGCTTGCCGGCGCCGCTCGCCTCTGCGAGCCCCTCCTTGCCGAACACCACCTCGCGCACCGCCGGCGCCGCGGTGAGGCACATCATCACGATATCGGCCTGCTCGGCCACCGCGCGCGGCGATTTCGCGGCGACAGCGCCCCGCTCGACCAGCGGCTTCGCCTTGTCGGCGCTGCGGTTCCACACGGCCACTGGGTAGCCGGCATCGAGCAGCCGGCGCGTCATCGGCGCGCCCATGAGCCCCATGCCGATATAGCCGAGGCGCGGTTTCTTTTCCGACATTCCTTGATCCTTCGCTTCTGTGAAACCTTCTTGTCGTTCCCGCGAAAGCGGGAACCCATCTCGCCAGCCGAACAACACTGCGAAGGTCGACCGGGCGTCGGCATGGGTCCCCGCTTTCGCGGGGACGACAAGACTACCCGTTACTGACGGCCGGCCGCCAGCGCAGGAAGTATCGCTCGAGGCGCTCGAGGATTGCGTTGAAGAGATAGCCGAGCGCGCCGAGCAGGAACACGCCGGCGAAGATCTCGGCGCTGCGGAAGTTGCGCGCGGCGAACAGGATCATCTGCCCGAGGCCCGGGCGCGACGACAGCATCTCGGCCACCACGGTGATGATCAGCGCGATGGCGAGCGAGACGCGCATGCCGGCGAAGATCTCGGGCAGCGCATTGGGCAGCGCGATGCTGGTGAGGCGGTGCAGCCGCCCCATGCGCAGCGTGCGCGCAAGCTCCATGAGCCGCGGCTCGACCGAGCGGAAGCCGTGGATGGCGCCGAGCAGGATCGGCCAGATCGAGCCGAAGATCACGACCGCGACGACCATGCCGTCGGTGAGGCCGAGCAGCAGGATCGCGGGCGGGATCATCGCCGAGGACGGCATCGGGCGCAGGAACTCGACGGTCGGCTCGAACAGATCGCGCGTAACGGTGGACGACGCGATCGCCGCGCCGAGCACGACGCCGATCACGGTCGCGCCGAGCCAGCCGACGAGCGTGCGCCAGACCGTTCCGGCCAGGGGCCCCCACAGCTCGCCGCTCGCCACCAGTTCGCCGAGGTGATCGAACGCGCGCGACGGCGCCGGGAAGAACACGCGCGAGACGAAGCCGTGATCGGCGGCCAGCTGCCACAGGCCCACGAGCGCGGCGGCGAACGCGATGCTCGCCATGAGCCACGCCGCCCTCATGCGGCGCCTCGCGCGGCCCAATACCAGCCGAGCCAGCGCCGCTCGGCGCGGATCATCGCGATGTTGATGGCCCAGCCGACGAAGCCGATCCAGAACAGGTAGGCATACATCACCTCGGCGCGCAGCGATTGCTGGGCCGTGATCATCGCGTAGCCGAGCCCGCGCGGATTTGCGGCGATCTCGACCGTGACCGTGACGACGATCGCGATGCCGAACGCGATGCGCAGGCCCACCGCGATGCCGGGCAGCGCCGCCGGCAGCGCGAAGTGCCAGATGCGGGCGAGCGCGCCGTAACCGAGCGCGCGGCCCACTTCGAGCAGGCGCGGCTCGATGCCGCGCACGGCGCCGGTGGTGACGATCAGCACCGGCCAGAGGCAGGCGAACGCCGCCACCGTCGCATCCAGTTCCAGGCTGAAGCCGAAGATCAGCAGCACGATCGGGATCAGCGCCGCCGACGGCACGGGCCGGAGGGCCTCGATCGTGACCAGCGTGAGCCGCTCGAGCGGGCGCACGAGGCCGAGCACGAGGCCGAGCGGGATGCCGATCGCCGCCGCGATCGCCCAGCCGAACAGCGCGGCGGCAAGCGTCTCGTAGGTGCGCATCAGGATCGCGCCGTCCGCGAGGCCATCGAGCATCGCCGGCACGATGAGGCTGACGCGCGAGAACACGTCCTCCGAGAGCAGCCCCGCGCGCGCGCAGATTTCCCAGGCCGCCAGGATCGCGACGGGAAAAATGAGGCCGAGCAGCAGGCGGCGCGCGTTCACGCCGCCTCTTCCTTCGCGAGATGCCGGAACAGGCGGTGGCGGTATTCGAGGAAACGCGGGTGCTCGCGCGTGGTGAGCTGGTCGCGCGGGCGCGGCAAGGCGATCTCGACGATCTCGACGACGCGGCCGGGGTTGGCCTTGAGCGCCACGACGCGGTCGCCGAGATAGATCGCCTCCTCGAGATCGTGCGTGACGAACACGACCGTCTGGCGCTCCGCCTTGCAGAGGCGCGCGATCTCGTCCTGCAGGGCCTGGCGCGTCATCGCATCGAGCGAGCCGAACGGCTCGTCCATCAGCAGGATGCGCGGCCGCTGCGCGAGCGCGCGCGCGATCTGCACGCGCTGCTGCATGCCGCCCGAAAGCTGGAGCGGGAACTTCGCGGCGTGCTCGGCAAGGCCGATGATGCCGAGCAGGCGCTTTACTTCCTCGGCGCGGCCGGCCTTGGGCGCGCCGCGCGCCTCCAGCGCCAGCTCGACATTGCCGGATACGGTGCGCCAGGGCAGCAGCGCGCGGCTGTAATCCTGGAACACGATCGCGAGCTCGGGCCGGGGCTCGGAGACGGCGCGGCCCTCGAACTCGGCGCGGCCTTCCTGCGGGCGGATGAGGCCCGCGGCCACGCGCAGCAGCGTGGTCTTGCCGCAACCCGACGGGCCCACGAGGCACAGGAACTCCTCCGGCGCCACGTCGAACCGGACCTTGTCCAGGATCGGCGTGGCGCCGAAGCGCACCGAGACGTCGTGGAACGCGAAGATCGGCGAAGGCACCGCGCTATTTCGCGACGAGGTCGTCGGTCTTGAGCGCGGTCTTGATGAGGCCGAACTCGCGGCTCATGTCGAGCCAGAACGCCACCTGCGCCGGCTGCACGTCGACCGTGAAGGTCGCGAGCGGCAAGGTCGCCACCACCTCGGCCGGCAGGCCGAGATAGGTGATCTGCGTCTTCTTCGCCTCGTCGGGATTGCTCTTCGCGAAGGCCACCGCCTCCGTGAGCGCCGCGCGGAAGCTCTTGATCGCCGCCGCGTTGCCCTGCGCCCACTTCTTCGACACCGCGTAGAACGATTCGAGGTAGTTGTCGGACACCTCGACCGGATAGTTCGCGACGAGGTAGCCGGCCTTGGTGCCGACGATGCGGCCGACGAAGGGCTGCACCGGCAGCGCGGCGTCGAGCTGGCCGCCCTGCATCATCGCGCCCATCTGCGGGAACGGCGCATCGATGAACGTCACCTGCTTCCAGTCGACGTTGTGGTTCTTGAGCCACTTCTTGAACAGGATGTCCTGCAGGCCGTTGACGCCGGGCGCGCCCACTTTCTTGCCGACGAAATCCGCCGGCTTCTGGATGCCCGAGCCGGTCTTGGCGACGACACCGGCGGTGGGATTCGCCTTCGACTGCAGCGAGGCGCCGGCGATGATCATCAGCTCGATGCCGTTCTCGTTTGCGGCGAGGAACACCGGCGCGGTGAGCGTGCCGACCGTGAGGCTGTTGGCCATCAGCGCGCCCGGAATCGTCGAGCCCACCGGAATGCGCGTGAGCGTCACGTCGAGGCCGTTCTTGGCGAAGAAGCCCTTGTCCTTCGCGACGAAGGACGGAACGAACGTGTTCGCGCCGGTGTAGCCGATCGTGATCTTGGTCTGCGCCGCGGCGGCGAAGCCGAGGCCGCCGACCGCGATCGCGGATGCGAGCGCCAGAATGTTGCGTGTGGTCCGAGTCATCGTTCTCTCCCTCGTTGACTCTCTGTTTCGCCCGGCGGGCTCATCCCGCCGGACGGTAGCGAAGCACGTAAACGCCGTGATTCTTGTCGGTCACATAGATGAAGCCGCGCGCATCGACGACGACGTCTTCGGACTGCGTGACGAGTGTCTTGGGCTGCGGCGCGCGCCGCTCGCCGGGATCGGGCGGAATGAAATATGCCACCTCGCGCGGCAGCAGGGGATCGTTGATATCCACGATGCGCAGGCCGGCGTTGAAGTAGGTGAGGAACACCAGGTCGTCGTTGCGATACAGCACGTCCTGGAACTGGTGCTGATGCTGGTTGTGCGGGCCGAAGCGGCCGCCGCGCTGGCAGAAATTCTTGAACGGCGCGCCCGGCGGCGGCGCCGGCAGCGGGAACAGCGACATGAGCCTGGGTTTTTTCTCGTCGGAGACGTCGACAAGCCCGGCATAACCGAGCGGCTCCTCGCAATTCTCGGCGATGGCCTCGGAATTGACGACGACGACCTTCTTCTCCGGCAGCGGCTGCGCCGTGTGGACGGCGATGAAGCTCTGGAACGGCGGCGAGAACGGCAGGTCGCTGACGAGGCGCGGCTTCGTCACATCCGAGATATCGAGGATCACGAAGCCGCCGGCGCTGTAGGGCAGGTATGCGCGGTCGCCGACGACATAGGCGCCGCCATGCAGCATCGTGCCGAACGGCACGCCGCCCTCGCCGCCCGCCTTCCACTGGCCCTTGCGCCACCAGCGCGACACCTCGACCGGGTTGGCCGGGTCGGCGATGTCGACGATGGCATAGATGTGCCCGTCGAATCCCTCGGGCAGCACGGTGGCGTGCACATAGCGGCCGCCGGCGTAGTAGTTGCGATGCGTGCCGTCGCCGCCGGTGCGATAGTGGCCGAGGCGGCGCGGGTTTTCGGGATCGGCGAGGTCCCAGATCAGGAACCCTTCCTCGTTGCCGAGCGCGGGATCGGGCGGCGGCGACCAGATCGGCGGGATCTTCTCGAGCGCCGTGATCATGCGCCCTTGCGCGATCTGGATCTGCAAGGTCCAGGTGTTCGGCGGGCCGGGAATGAAGCGCACGAAGCGCGGGCGCGCCGCATCGGTCACGTCGATGATGCTCCAGCCCGGCTCCCAGAGATGCGCGACATAGAAATACCAGCGCGCGCCGGCGCGATGCAGCGCCATCTTGAAGCCCGGCTTGCCGCCGAGATCCATGTAGGCGACGGCCTCGACGTTCCGGCTCCAGGCCTGGCCCGGCGGAAATTCCACGCGATCCCCCTCGATCTCGCCCGCACCTTAGCGAGGAGCGAGGATCGCATCAACGAACAACGTTCGGGATTACTCTTTCCCTTCTCCCCCGGGGGGAGAAGGGAAAGGGATGAGGGCCGCTTCCGCGCGCGCGATGATCGAGGCAGCCCCCATCGACGCATCGGCTCCACGCAGCCGGTGTTCGTGCGGGACCGGCCCTCACCCCTTGCCCCTCTCCTGCGAGGGGAGAGGGGGATTACTCCTCGACCTCCCACACCACGCCGCCGCTATGCGTGACGGCGCCGAGATTGGCGGGGCCGACGAGGGCCGCGTATTTCTCGAGCGTGCCGGCGATGCGCTTCTTCGCGGGCGGCTGCCACGCGGCGCGGCGGCGCGCGAGCTCGTCGGCGGAAAGCTCGACCTCGAGGCTGCGCGTCTTCGCGTCGATGCGGATCATGTCGCCGTTCCGGACGAGCGCGAGCGGCCCGCCGCCGGCGGCTTCGGGGCTGGCATAGCCGATGCACATGCCGCGCGTGGCGCCCGAGAAACGCCCGTCGGTGATCAGCGCCACCTTTTCGCCCATGCCCTGACCGTAGATGAGCGCCGTGGTGCCGAGCATTTCGCGCATGCCCGGCCCGCCCTTGGGGCCTTCGTAGCGGATGATGATCACGCTGCCTTCGGGATAGCGCCGCGCGCGCACCGCGGCGGTGCAGCTTTCCTCGTCGTCGAACACCAGCGCGGGTCCGCGGAATTCGAGCGATTTGAGGCCCGCCACCTTCAGCAGCGCGCCGTCGGGGCAGAGATTGCCCTTCAGCACGACGACGCCGCCATCGGCGGTGATCGGGCGCTCTTTCTTGCGCACCACCTCGCCGTCGGGATCGGGAAACGCGGCCAACGCCTTCTCCATGCGCTCGCCCGAGAGCGTGAGCGTGTCGCCGTGGAAGCGGCCGAGCGCCAGCAGCGCCTTCATCACCACCGGCGCGCCGCCGATCGCGTTCACGTCTTTCGCCAGGAAGCGCCCGCCGGGCTGAAGATCGGCGATCAGCGGCGTGCGGTCGAACACCGCCGCCACGTCGTCCATCGTGAAGCGGATGCCGGCCTCGTGCGCGATCGCGGGAATGTGCAGCGCCGCGTTCGTCGAGCCGCCGGTGGCCGCGACAATGGCCGCCGCGTTCTCGAGGCTTTTGCGCGTGACGAGATCGCGCGGCAGCGGGCCGCCATTCTCGAGCGCCTGCATGACCAGCCGGCCGGTGCGCCAGGCGATCGCCTTCCGCTCGCTGAACACGGCCGGGATCATCGCCGAGCCGAGCACCGCGAGGCCGAGCGTTTCCGACACCATGCCCATCGTGTTGGCCGTGAACTGGCCGGCGCAGGCACCGACCGTGGGCATGCAGTTCCGCTCCAGTTCGGCGAGGTCGGCTTCGCTCATGGCGCCGGTCTGCACCTTGCCCACGCCTTCATACGCCGTGAGCTCGGTCGCCTCCTGCCCGCGCCAGCGCCCCGGCAGATGCGCGCCGCCATAGAGGAACGCGCCGGGCACGTTCACGCGCACGATGCCCATCATCATGCCGGGCAAGGTCTTGTCGCAGCCGCCCATGCCCACGATGCCGTCATAGACATGCGCGCGCACGACGGCTTCCACCGAATCGGCGATGATCTCGCGCGAGATCAGCGAGAACTTCATGCCCTGGTGGTTCATCGAGACGCCGTCGGAGACGCCGATCGTCGTGAACGCGCGCGGCGTGCCGCCCGCCTCGGAGATTCCCTCGCGGATGAACTCGGCCTGGGCGCTGAGGCCCATGTTGCACGGAGTCATCTCGCCTTCGGTGGTGGCGACGCCGATCATCGGCCGCGCGATCGCCTCGTCGCCGAGCCCGGTCGCGCGCAGGAATGCGCGATGCGGCGTGCGGTCGAGCCCGTCCACGGTTATGCGCGAGCGCAGCTTCGGCCGGTTGCGGCGCGGTGGATCGCGACGAGAATCGTCGGGCGCCATGCGGCTCCTCCCCAATGTCAGGCGGCGGAGATTAGCGGCGCAGCGCGAGCACGGCAAAGGAGGAGACGGGCGTAGAGAACAGTAGTTGCCTGAGCATAGATAATTCGGGCACGCGGTTGGCGGAGTAACCTTTCAAAGGTACGACAAAGGACCACCGCCTCAAGCAACTCAAGGCGCGATGGAGAGGCTCAAGTATCCCCATCGGTGATGCGCACGGTTTGTGGGTTAACTCAGGCCAATGAATGACGTGTCATTCGCGGACCTGATCGGCTACGTACCCGCACTAGCCCTGATAGGTCTTAATCTGGCGCAACGTGCAGCACCAAGCACCAATCACTACTCCGTCGTGGTGACCTACGCGGCTCGGCAATGAGCGCAGGCGGTCCCGCACCCTCTCGCAGTTCTCAAGATCATTTAGCTTCACTGTCACGTATACCTCGGGAGCCGCGCCAGTAAGGATTAGCATGGCGACGAGATAGTATGGCATTGGTCCACCGCTTGCGCGTTTACTTCGCGATCACAACCGCGTCTCCAGTCGCGGTGACGCTCTCCCAACAGTTCGTGCCCCAAGCGTCGGTGCCGCGTTCGTCGAAATAGACGTTTACGACAGCATTCGCGCCCATCCTGAGTGCTTTCAAACGAAGCTGCCGCAAAGCATCCCCTCGCGTTGCCGGCGGGTCGGTCATCATATTCTTGCACGACGTGGCGTTCACTGGACCAATAGCGCGGGCAATCTTCGGAGTGTTCGTGGTGCCCTCGGACACCCTCACCTCCATCGAACGGGCAACCTCAGCCGGGTCTTGGCGCTTCATGTCAACGACACCAAGATGGCCCCACGGGCCGCATCCAGTGAGCGCGAGCCCGGCGACAGCGAAGCATGCAATTTTCAGCATCAAAATGGTTCCCCCGTTTTTCTAAATTCAACGAATCCTTTAGTGCGCTAGCTCGCGCATCTGCAAGCAGAAACTGGTTCTCCGAAGTTCTGGAAAAAAGTAGTGAGCGAGTTTGCGACGAGGGTCGCCATCAAATTCCCTGTGCCAACCCTTTGCCTGCTCCGCCGAATGGCGCTTGAAGCTCCCGACGACTGCGCACAGGCCCCTGGAAAGTCTGATATTCGGCATCGGAGCAGCCTACCATTCAAGAAATTGCGGCTAAAGCATCCGCACCCGCACGTACGGTGTGAAGTCGATGGCCGAGTAGGTTTCGAGGGCAACGCATCGTGCCGGAGCAAACCGAAAACCGGTGCAATGATTGTACCCGAACGCGCGAGGTGGATACGCGCGAAGATTGCGCTTGAAATGTTCTCGTTATGTTCCATGTCCCGCCTCATGGCCCGCATCGGGCCATGCGGTTCCGCGCCCGTGCGCGGGGCCGTGCGGAGCTTTGCCTGAGCGAGACGCGGAGTGTGCGGCGATGATGAGAAATGATGAGAGACTGCGATTCATTCAGCGCCGCGCGGCGGCGAGGATCGGCGATGTTAGGAATTGTTCGGGATTTGCAGAAAATTTCCGGCGCGCCGCGCGGCGGCGCTGCCTCGGGCTTGCCTGGTTTTGCCCGCGGATGCACGCGAAAGACTACAAATGCCTACAAATGACTACACTGCGGCCCCCCCCGGGCGCATGCCGCGCGGCGGCGTGTTTACAGATGTTGACGTTTGTTGACGCTCCGGCCCCTCCCCCCGTCAACATGCCGCGCGCCCGGGCCCGCGCGGAGCGGCGAGACGGCGCGCATACGAAAACGGGGCCGGTCTGGCGACCCGCCCCGCTCTCGAACGTCGTGATGCTGCGCTTACGGGCGGCGCAAAACGAGCGCGCCGACGCCGGCGGCGAGGTTGAGGCCGGTGTTGCCTTCGACGCTCACCGGCTGCAGCGAGACCGTGCGGCCGCTGCCGCCCACGAGCACGTTGGCGGCGCCGCCGATGCCCGGCGTCACGGCCGCCGACACGCCGGCATAGTTGCCGGAGAGCGTGCCCGGCGGCAGCGTGGAGGTGCCGGCGAGCACGGCCCACATCATCGTGGCCGCGTTGGTGTAGCCGATATCCACGCCCCAGCGGTCGATCTGGCCGACATAGCGCTCGGCCACGCCGTTGGCGCCGTAATAGATGCAGTTCACCTGGCGCGTGGAGCCGAACACGAAGCTCACGCCGGGGGCGACGCTGCACGAAAGCGTGCCGGCCGAGACGCGGGCGCCCTGCGCATTGGCGGGAAGGGCCGAAACCGCGAGCGCGGCGGCGGCGGCGCCGGCGGCGAGAAGAGTGCGAAGATGTTTCATGGAGGTGAACCTCAGCCTTGTTCGAATGTTGGGGAGGGGGAGTTGGGTTGCGCCCGACCGCCTTTGGTCGGCCCCGCATCGGACGCGCGGGAGATAGACGATTGGGCGAGGGCGGAAGCGTGGCCGAAAAACGGCGAACATGTGGGCGGGCGGCGCGGCCCTGCGCGGAATGCCGGCGGCCGTAATATCTCAGCGCATGTGCGACGGCAGCCAGATCGCGATGATCGGGAACGCCGCCAGGACCGCGATGCGGACGATATCCATCACGAAGAACGGCATTACGCCGCGGAAGATCGTGCCGGTGGAAACTTCGGGCAGCACGCTGCGCAGCACGAACACGTTCAGGCCGACCGGCGGCGTGAGCAGGCTGATCTCGACGACCACGACGACAAGGATGCCGAACCACACCTGAACGAGCTCCGGCGTGATGCCGAGCGCCTTATCGAAGCCGAGCGACATCACCAGCGGGAAGAACACCGGCACCGTCAGCAGCACCATCGACAGGCTTTCGAGCACGCAGCCGAGGATGATGTAGATGATGATGATCGCGACGATGACGCCCCAGCGGTTGACGCCGAGATCGCGCACGAAGGTTTGCAGCGCCTCGGCGAAGCCGGCCTGGTTGATCAGGTCGGAGAACAGCGTGGCGCCGATCAGCACCATGAACAGCATCGCGGTGGTGACGGCGCTCTCGAGCAGGATGTCGAACAGCTTCTTCCACGAGAGCTCGCGCCGGTAGAGCGCGAACAGGAACGCGCCCGAGGCGCCGATACCGGCCGCCTCAGTGGGCGTGAAGATGCCGCCGTAGATGCCGACCATCACGAGCAGGAACAGCGCGACGACGCCCCACACGTCGGCAACCGTGCGCATGCGCTGGCTCCAGGGCTGGCGCTGGCCCGGCGGGCCGGCCGTGGGATCGGTGCGCACGACCCACTGCACGGCGGCGAGATAGAACAGGATCCCGACGATGCCGGGCAGAACCCCGGCGGCGAACAGCTTGCCGATGTTCGTCTGCGTCATGATTCCGTAGATGACCATGATCGTCGACGGCGGGATCAGGATGCCGAGCGTGCCGCCGGCCGCGATGGAGCCGGTGGCGAGGCTGTCGGAATAGCCGAACCCGCGCATCGAGGGCATCGCGACCTTGGCCATCGTCGCGGCCGTCGCCATCGACGAGCCGCACACCGAGGCGAAGCCGCCGCAGGCCACGACCGTGGCCATCGCGAGTCCGCCGCGCCGATGCCCGAGGAAGCCGTTGGCCGCGCGATAGAGATCCTCCGAAAGCCGCGCGCTGGTGACGAAATTGCCCATCAGGATGAACAGCGGCAGCACCGACAGCTCGTAGTTGATGCCGGTGACGAACGAGATCTGCGCCAGCTGGGAAAAGGCGGCGTCGAGCGTGCGCAGGTGCCAGAACCCGACGAAGCCCACGATGCCCATCGCGAACGCGATGGGAATGCGCGCGAAGCACAGCGCCAGCAGGCATACGAAGGCGATCAGCGAAAGCGTCATGACAGGGTATCGGTCGCCGTGCGCGTGCCGCGCAGGTATCCCCAGACGTTGGCGAGGCAGGCGAGCGCCGCGACCGCCGCCATGAACGAAAATCCGAGCGCGAACGGCGCGTGCGGAATCTTGAGCGTCATCGTGACTTCGTTGTTGCCGGCGAGCAGCCGGCTCTGGAGGTAGAGTTGCCAGCTCATCACGCCGAGCGCGCCCGCGCTGATGAGGTTCACGAGAAGCCGCTGCCAGCGGGTGAACCGCTTCGGAACCACGTGATCGAGGATGTCGATCGTGACGTGGCCTTCGCGCGCGCACAGAAGCGGCAGCGACGCGAAGATCAGCACGCCCATCAGGAATTCGGTGACTTCGTAGCCGCCGAAGACCGGCTGGCGCAGCAGGTAGCGGCCCCACACGTCGACGAAGGCGAGCGTCATCATCGCGAACAGGATCGCCGACGCGATAAGGCCCAGCGTCCACACCGCGACGCGGTCGATCGCCGCATCGACTTTCGATTTCGCCGCCGTTTCGTTCATCGGCCGCGCTCCCGCGCCGCCGCACTGACGCCCCGCCCGCTCAAATCGCGTTCCCCCTCGAAACGAAGCCGCCCCCGCGAGGTCGAGCGGAGGCGCGATTCGGCAATTCCCTTTGCGTCGAGCCCGCTTCCGCGCCGCATGGCACGGAAGCGGTGCCTCGGCCGCTCAGTTGCCGGCCTTGATCTTGGCCAGCTCGGCGCGGTAGTCGGCGATCACCTGCTTGCCGGGCAGGCCGAGTTTGTCGAGCTTCGCCGCATACTCGGCTTCGATCTTCGCGGTCAGCTTGGAAAGCTCGGCCACGAATTCCGGACTGGCTTCGCTGTAAGTGTTCTTGTTCTCCTTCGCCATGGCCAAGCCTTCGGCGTCGGCCTTGTCCCAGCCGGCGCCGGCGAGCCGCGCGAACACCTCGCCGCCGTTCTTGGTGATGGCGGCCTTGGCCGCCGGATCGAGCTTGTCGAACTTGTCCTTGTTGATCGCGAACCAGAACGACGACGAGTAGAGGCCGCCCTTCACGTAGGTCGTGTGCGTGACGATCTTCGCGATGTTGAAGCTCTTCACCGACTCCATCGGGAAGAAGATGCCGTCCGCGATGCCCTGCGACAGGATCTCGTACGACTTCGGCGCCGGCTGCGTGATGACGACGCCGCCGAAATGCTCGACGATGAGCTTCGGCACGTCGCCGCCGACGCGGATCTTCTGGCCCTTCAGGTCTTCGGGCTTCATCACCGGCTTCTTCGTGTGATGCATGAGGCCGGGGCCGTGCGTCATCAGGCCGATGATGACCACGTCTTTGAACGTGCCGAGCTTCTCGTAGTACTTCTTGTGCGTGCGCCACATGGCGACGCCGTTGTGCACGGCGGTTTCGCCGAGCTGCGGAAGCTCCGCGATCAGATAGGGGAAGAAGCGCTCGGGCTGGTAGCCGAGCGTGGAATAGGCCAGATCGACCTGGCCCTTGGCCACCGCGTCGTAGTGCTGGTTCGGGGCGCCGATCGGCTTCGGCAGCGTGCGGAACTTCACCTTGCCGCCGCTCTCCTGCTCCACCTTCGCGAACCACGGATTGAAGATGTGGATGCTGATCGGATGATTGAGCGGAACCCAGGTGGAGAAGGTGAGTTCCGTCTGCGCCTGGGCGCCACCGGCGAGCCCAAAGGCGAGAGCGGCCGTGCCGGCCAATGCGAGTACGCGCTTCATTGCAAGCCTCCCTGAGCGGCCGCCGTTAACATTTGACGTGCCGCGATGGCCGGACCTTAAATGACTCGCACGCGGCCTTCAACGCTCCGTTCGAAGCCCGAGCGTAGGGAGATACTGCAATGGACGGTACGCGCGACGCTATTCATGCCCGGGTGGACCGCGACCTCGATGCTCATCTTTTGCCCAGCGCCTGGAGCGAGCCGGAACAGCTCGTGCTGGCCGCCCGCATCCTGGCCGCCGACGGCCATTGCTCGGGCCTGGCCGGCCAGCTCACGCAGCGCTTGCCCGACGGCACGTTCCGCAGCCTGCCGATCGGCATCGGCTTCGACGAGGTGCGGCCGCGCGACCTCATTCGGGTGGACAAGGATCTCGCCGTGGTCGAGGGCAAGGGCATCCCCAACCCGGCGGTGCGCTTCCACATCTGGGTTTACGGCAAGCGCCCCGATGCGACGGCGATCGTGCACACCCACCCGCCCAAGGCCTCGGCGCTGTCGATGATCGGGCGGCCGCTCGTGGCCTCGCACATGGACACGGCGATGCTCTACGACGACGTGGCGTTCCTGCCCGAATGGCCCGGCGTGCCGGTGGCCGACGAAGAAGGCCGCATCATCTCGGCGGCGCTCGGCGACAAGCGCTCGATCCTGCTGGCGCATCACGGCATCCTCACCACCGGCCGCGACATCGTGGAGGCCACCTACCTCGCCGTGGCGATGGAACTGGCCGCGAGGCTCCAGCTCGATGCGGAGGCCGCCGGCGCGGTGAAGCCGATCAAGCCCGAATTCGGCCGCGAGGCGCACGAGTTCATGCGCAAGCCTTCGATCATGAGCGCCACCTTCGCGTGGCGCGCGCGGCAGGTGCTGCGCGCCGATCCGCACGCGCTCGCCGCCTGAAGCGTGAACAGAGTGCAGAGCCGATGCCCGAACCCGCCGTCAACGTCCGCTACATGGTCGGCGATGTCGCCGCCGCGCTGGATTTCTACACGCGCCATTTGGGTTTCGCCGTGCAGGCCGACATGAAGCCCGCCTTCGCCTCGGTGACGCGCGGCGCGCTGCGCCTGCTGCTGAGCGGGCCGGCGAGCTCGGCCGGCCGCCCGATGCCCGACGGACGGCGGCCCGAGGCCGGCGGCTGGAACCGCATCCAGCTCGTCTTCCCCGATCTCGCCGCCGAAGTCGCGCGCCTGCGCGCCGCCGGTCTCAAATTCCGGAACGACATCGTGAAAGGCCCCGGCGGCGCGCAGATCCTGCTCGAGGACCCCGCCGGCAATCTCGTCGAGCTGTTCCAGCCGGCTTGATCTGCATTCTTCTGCAGATTTGCGCATATTTTTTCGTACTGACGCACGCCATCGGCGTCACCGCTAGAACGCCGCCATGCCCGAGCGCGACGCGTTCTCCACGGCCATGGCCCTCATCGCGGGCGCCGATCCGGCGCTCTGGGGCATCGTGGGCCTGTCGCTGGCCGTGAGCCTTTCGGCCGTGGTGCTCGCGGCGCTGATCGGCCTGCCGCTCGGCGCTTCGCTCGCCCTCTTCCGCTTCCCCGGCCGCGGCGCGCTCGTGACTCTGTTCAACGGCATGATGGGCCTGCCGCCGGTCGTCGTCGGCCTCGCCGTCTATCTCCTGCTCTCGCGCGCCGGGCCGCTCGGCGACCTCGGCATGCTGTTCACGCCCGGCGCGATGGTGATCGCGCAGACGATCCTGATCGTGCCGATCATCGCCGCGCTCGCACGGCAGACCGTCGAGGATGCGTGGCGCGAGTATGAGGAGCAGATGCGCTCGCTGGGCGCCACGCCGCGGCGCTCGATCGGCACGCTCATCTGGGACACGCGCTTCTCGCTCGCCACCGCGGTACTCGCCGGGCTCGGCCGCGCCAGCGCCGAGGTGGGCGCGGTGATGATCGTCGGCGGCAACATCGAGGGCTTCACGCGCGTGATGACGACGGCGATCGCGCTCGAGACCAGCAAGGGCGACCTGCCGCTGGCGCTCGGCCTCGGCATCGTTCTGATCGCGCTCATCATACTCATCAACGCGGTCGCCAGCGCCATGAAGGCCGTGGCGCAGACGCGCTACGGGTGATCGCGGTGCACGCGCATCCCAGCCCGCTGCCGCTCGTGCTGCGCGACGTCTCGTTCGCGGCCGGCGGCGTCGCGATCCTGGATCGCGTCTCGCTGATGCTCGACGCGGGCGCGCGCACGGTGATCCTCGGGCCGAACGGCGCCGGCAAGAGCGTGCTGCTCCGCCTCTGCCACGGCCTGCTGCGCCCCACGGCCGGCACGATCGAGTGGCGCGGCACGCGCCCCGGCCGGCGCCCCGATGCGATGGTGTTCCAGCGCCCGGTGATGCTGCGGCGAAGCGTGCTCGGCAACGTCGAATACGGGCTGAAGCTTGCCGGCGCCGGTAAGTCCGAGCGCCGCGCGGTCGCGATGCAGCGCCTCGAGGCGGTCGGCCTCGCGCGCCTCGCCGCGCGGCCCGCGCGCCGGCTTTCGGGCGGCGAGCAGCAGCGCGTGGCGCTCGCGCGCGCCTGGGCGCTCG
>CAYZSG010000057.1:0-24138 GCA_964481045.1 uncultured Candidatus Odyssella sp.
TCTCGCCCTTCAGGGCGGCGGGGCGCATGGGGCGTTCACCTGGGGCGTGCTCGACGCGCTGCTCGAGGACGGGCGGCTCGATTTCGAGGGTTTCTCGGGCACCAGCGCGGGCGCCCTGAACGCCGCCGCCTTCGCGCTGGGCTGGGAACAGGGCAGCGCCGATCTCGCGCGCGAGCGGTTGGCAAATCTCTGGCGAAAGGTGAGCGAGGCCGGCCGGCCAATCGCGGCGTGGCTGTTCGGCTGGGCCGGCGCGGCGGAGAGCATGCACCGGCACACCGAATGGTCGCCCGGCTATCTCGCCTTCGACGTGCTTTCGCGCTTCTTCTCGCCCTATCAGTTCAATCCGTTCAACTACAACCCGCTGCGCGAGATCGTGGAGAAGGGCATCGACCTTGCTTCGCTGCGCCATTGCCGCAAGACCAAGCTGTTCGTCTCGGCGACAGCCGTTCGGACCGGCAAGATCCGCGTGTTCGAGACCGGAGAGGTGACGACCGACGTTCTGCTGGCCTCGGCTTGCCTGCCCTATCTGTTCCAGGCGGTGACGATCGAGGGCGAGGCCTATTGGGACGGCGGCTATATGGGCAATCCGGCGATCTTCCCGCTGATCTATGGGTGCGAAGCGCGTGACGTCGTGATCGTGCAGGTGAACCCGATCAACCGGCCCGAGGTGCCGACCAACGCGCGCGACATCCTCGACCGCGTGACCGAGATCAGCTTCAACTCCTCGCTGATGCGCGAGATGCGCGCGATCGCCTTCGTCTCGAAGCTGGTCGAAGAGAACAAGCTCGAATCGGACCGCTACAAGCGGCTCAACATCCACTTCATCGAATCGGAAACCGAGATCGCGCCGCTCGGCGCCAGCTCGAAGCTCAACACGGATTGGGGGTTTCTCACCGAGCTTCGCGACCGCGGCCGCGCGACGGCGAAAGACTGGCTCGCGCGGCATTTCGACAAGATCGGCAAGGAAAGCTCGCTCGACATCCGCGAACGCTTCCTTTGAAAAGCCTTCCCCCGCTTGCGGGGGAAGGACAGATTGGCGGTCACAGCACTCCGCGTCAGCGCACCGTTTCCCGGGCCACGCCGGGCGCGCCGCCTTCCTCGCCGCCCCTGCGCGCCTCGTCGCGGTCGGCGCCATTCTCCGCCGATGGCGCCGCGATCCGGTATTGCTCCTGGCGCGCGCGCGGCAGGCAGTTCGCATGGTGCGCGTTGAGGTAGGCAAGCATCTTCTCGCGCACCTCGCAGCGCAGATCCCAGGCCGCGCCCGAATCGGCGGCGCTCACCAGCGCGCGCACCTCGATCGTGGCCTTGTCGGCGTTCGTCACCTGGATCAGCGCCAAGCGTCGGTCCCAATGCTTCGATTCGCGCACGAACTCGTCGAGCTTCTTGCGCATCGCGTCGATCGGCGCCGTGTAGTCGAGGTGCCAGAACACCGTGCCGATCACCTCGGCGGTCTTTACGGTCCAGTTCTGGAACGGCTTCTCGATGAAATAGGAAAGCGGCACGATCAGCCGCCGCTCGTCCCAGATGCGGACGACGACGAAGCTCGACGTGATCTCCTCCACGCGGCCCCATTCGTTCTCCACGATGACGACGTCGTCGATGCGGATCGGCTGCGTGAGCGCGATCTGGAGGCCGGCGATGAGGTTGGAGAGCACGGGCCGCGCCGCGAGGCCGATGGCCAGACCCGCCACGCCGGCCGAGGCGAACAGGCTGACCCCGATCTCGCGCACCTCGGGGATGGTCATCAGCATGATGCTGACGGTGATGACGAAGATGACGATGACCAGCGCGCGCCGGAGGATGCCGAGCTGCGTGCGCACCCGGCGCGCGGCGAGATTGTCGGCGATCTGGATGTTGTAGCGCAGCATCAGGATGTCGCCGGCGAGGTTGACGACCGAGATCACCATCCAGCCGAACATCGCGATCAGCGAGAGCGACGCGATGCGGCGCAGGAGCAGCGAGAGATCCTCGTCGATCGGCAGCGCGGGCAGCACAGCGGTGATGAAGAAGGCGAGCAGGATCAGCCGAGTCGGCCAGCGGATGCGGCGGACGAACGCGGCGCTCGCCTGCTTGTGCTTGAGAACGCGGTTCGCGACGCGAAAGGCGATCGCGTGCACGAGCAGCGCCAGCAGCGCGGCGCTGACGAGGCCCAGCAGCGCCACCGCCCATGCCGGCGCGTACGCGGCCCAGAATTCGGCGATCCACGAAAGATTCATGCCTGCCCAATGCGGATGACGGCGCGCGCCGGAAGGGCGGGCACCCGGCTATTGAACGAGCGGCGGCGGGATGCGTTCGGCGTGCGCGTGCGTCAGCGGCCCGGCCGCCGCCGGAGATAGACGAACCAATAGACCGCGCCGACCATAAGGCTGCCACCGATGAGATTACCGATGGTGGCGACCGCGATGTTGTGAACGGCGGCGGCCGGCGTCAGATCCGCATAGGCCAAGGCGCTCTGCCCGATCGCCGCCCAGAATTCGGGCGGCGCCCACGCCTTGATCGCCAGTGCATAGGGCAGGAAATAGAGGTTGGCGATCGAGTGCTCGAAGCCGGCCGCGACGAAAGCCGCGATCGGCGGCACGATAACGAGCACTTTGTCCGCCACGCTGCGCGCGCCGAAGCTCATCCACACCGCGAGGCAGACGAGCACGTTGCAGAGCACGGCGAGAAAGAACAGCTCGACGGTGGGCAGCGCGGCCTTGGCGGACGCGATCGCGAGGGCCGTCTTGCCGACGGCCCCGCCGGCGAATCCGTATTGCCCGGAGAGGAAGACGAGCGCGGCCGTTCCGATGGCGCCCGCGATGTTGCCGAGATAGACGACGAGCCAGGCGCGCAGCAGCGACGGCACCGTGATGCGCCGGCCCGCGCAGGCGACGATCATCAGCGAATCGCCGGTGAACAGTTCCGCGCCGCCGACGATGACGAGGATGAGGCCAAGCGAGAAGACGAGGCCGCCGAGCAGCCGCGAAACGCCCCAAGACAGATCGCCCGCGCCGGTGAGCACGACGGTCATGAAGATCGCGCCGAACGCGATGAACGCGCCGGCGAGCAGGCCGAGCACGAACAGCGCCATCTCGTCGCGCGCCGCCTTGGCGGCGCCCGCGGCCTCGCAGGCCAACGCCATGTCGGGCGGTAGCAGCGCGTCGATTCCGTAACGCGGCGGCGCCTGATCGTTCATTGCGAGAATCCCCGTTCGCGAGCGGCACCAACCTTCCCGGCCGCACGGTAAGGCGGCCATGACCTGCGTCAAGCGGCACCGGCGGGTTTGACCTGCGTCAACGCGTGCTGCCGCTTCTGCGAGCAATGCTGACCACGAGGCAGTGGAGTTCCGTGATGATCAGGACGTTGCGCACCATCGCCGTCGGGGTGGCGACACTGCTGCTGGCCACGCGCGCCGAGGCGGCGCCGATCCCGCCGATCGGCCCGCTCGATCTTTGCGGCGAGGTCGCGATGCAAAGCTGGGAGCCCGAGCGATTCGTTGCCGGCAAACCGGGCTTCTCCGGCAGCCTCGGGCGCGACCGCACGTTTCCGGCGCGCTTCCGCGTCGTGCTGCGGAACTATCGCGGCGTCGACGCCGCCACGGCGGGACGGATCAACGGCTATCTCTCCATGCGGCCCGAAGAGCGCGGCGCGGGCGAGCCGCGCGTCGTGCTGCTGTTGCCGCACGCCGATGCGCGTTTTCTCGACGGCGCCGTCTCGCTGTGCGTCGAAGGCTTCCACATCAGCGGCGACGAAGGCGGCACCTGGACGCGCTACCGCACGCTTTCGGTCCAGCGGCGTTAGTGCCGCCGGACTCAGCTCCGGAGCGCCCCGCTGGTCTGCTTCTGCACCGCGGCCACGATCTTCGCACCGATCGCTTCGATCTCGGCGTCGGTCAGCGTCTTATCCGTAGGTTGGATCGTGACCGCGATCGCGACGGATTTCTTGCCCTCGGGGATGCCGGGGCCGGCATAGGCATCGAAGATCGAGACGGCGGTGATCAGCGCGCGATCGACGTTCTGCGCCGTGCGCTGCACCTTCTCGGCCGGCACCGCGGCATCGACGACGAACGCGAAATCGCGCTCGACCGGCTGGAACGGCGAAGGCTTCAGGAGCGCGCGCGCCTTGCCGGCCTTCGCCTTGGCCGGCGGCAGGCGGTCGAGGAACACTTCGAACGCGACGCAGGGGCCATCGACATCGAGCGCCTTCAAGACGCGCGGATGCACCTCGCCGAAATGCGCGAGCGCCACGTTGCCGATCTTGAACGAGCCCGAGCGGCCCGGGTGATACCAAGCGGGCGCCTCGGCCGCGGTCTGCACCGAGCCCACCGGCCCGCCCGCGGCTTCGAGCGCCGCCAGCGCATCGGCCTTGGCGTCGTACGCATCGACCTTGCGCGCCTTCTCGGCCCAGTGGCGCGGCGTCTCGCCCTGGCGGAGGCCCGCAGCGACGAGCGTCTGATCGTTGGGCTCGGTGCCGGCATATTGCGGGCCGACCTCGAACAGCGCGGCATTGGACACGCCGCGATCGGCGTTGCGCTGCGCGGCGCGCAGGAGATTGCCCACGATCGAAGGTCGCATTGCGTCGAGATCGGCGCTGATCGGGTTCGCCAGCATGATCGGGCCGCGGTTCCCCGAAAGAAACAGCGGCGCTTCCTTCGCACTCATGAACGACCAGGTGACCGCTTCGAGCATGCCGCGCGCCGCGAGCGCGCGCCGCGCGAGGCGCGTGCGGCGCTGATGCGGCGTGACCGTCTGATGCGGCAGGCGGCCCGGAGTCATGCTGACCGGCGGAATCCTGTCGTAGCCGTGGATGCGCAGAATCTCCTCGACGAGATCGGCCTCGCCCTCCGAATCCATGCGCCAGGGCGGGATCGACACGGTCCAGCTTTCGCCGGCGTCGCTCGTCGCTTCGTAGCCGAGCGCCGAGAGGATGCGCTTCGCTTCGGCCGGCGGCACGGCGAGGCCGCCCAGCGACTCAAGCCGCTTCGGGCGGAACGAAACGCTTTTCTGCCATTTCGGCATGGCGCCGGCGGAGACCGGCTCGCTGGCCTCGCCGCCGCAGCACTCCGCGATCAGCATGGCGGCGATCTCGGCGCCCCATAGGGCGCTTTCGGGATCGACGCCGCGCTCGAAGCGATAGCGCGCATCGGACTGGATGCCGAGCTTGCGGCCCGCCGCCGCCACCTTCACGCGGTCGAACAGCGCCACTTCGAGGAACACGTTCTTCGTTTCGGGCGTGCAGCCGGTGTTCTCGCCGCCCATCACGCCGCCGATGCCGTGCGCGCCGTTCGCGTCGGCGATCACCGTGATCGACGGATCGAGCCTGTACGTCTTGCCGTCGAGCGCCAGGATCTCCTCGCCCTCGCGCGCGGTGCGCATCGTGAGGTCGCCGGCGAGCTTGTCGGCGTCGAACACGTGCAGCGGGCGCCCCAGGTCGTAGGTGACGTAGTTCGTGATATCGACGAGCGCGCTGATGGGCCGCAAGCCGATCGCGACGAGCCGGCGCTGCATCCATTCCGGGCTCGGGCGATTCGTCACGTTGCGGAAGTAGCGGCCGACGACGAACGGGCAGGCGTTGCCGTCGGGCGCGATCTGCCACGCGACCGGGCTCCTGAACGCGCCCTTCACCGGCTTCACCGGCCACGGCTTCAGCGCGCCTACGCCCATCGCGGCGAGATCGCGCGCGACGCCGCGGATGCCGAGCGCATCGGGCCGGTTCGGCGTGATTGCGATCTCGACGACGGGATCGCCGAGATCCATCAGCTCGACGTAAGGCTTGCCGACCGGCGCGTCGGCCGGCAGATCGATGATGCCCTCGTGATCGTCGGAGAGGCCGAGCTCGCGTTCGGAGAGCAGCATGCCGTTCGATTCGACGCCGCGGATGACGCCCTTCTTCAGGTCGAGCTTCGTGCCGGGAACGTGCGTGCCCGGCGCCGCATAGACGCCCTTCATGCCCTGGCGCGCGTTCGGCGCGCCGCACACGACTTGGATGGGCGCACCCTGGCCGATATCGACCTTGCAGACGCTGAGCTTGTCGGCGTTCGGGTGCTTCGTGCACTCGACGACGTAGCCGACCACGAACGGCGCGAGCGCCTTCGCTTTGTCTTCGATCGCTTCGACCTCGAGCCCGCCACGCGTCAGCGCCGCGTCGATCGCTTCGACCGACGCGGATGTGTCGAGATGATCCTTCAACCAGCCGAGCGTGAATTTCATTGCCCGAGCCCGCCCACGAGCGACGGCACATCGAGCGGCACGAAGCCGTAATGCTTCAGCCAGCGGATATCCGCATCGAAGAAGGTGCGGAGATCGGGGATGCCGTATTTCAGCATCGAGATGCGCTCGGCGCCCATGCCGAACGCGAAGCCCTGATACTTCGTGCTATCGACGCCGCACATCTCGAGCACGTTCGGATGCACCATGCCGCAGCCGAGGATTTCGAGCCAATCGTCGCCCGCTCCGATCTTGAGCTCGCCGCCCTTCCTCGAGCAGCCGATGTCGACTTCGGCCGAGGGCTCGGTGAACGGGAAATGCGAGGGCCGGAAACGTACCGGCACGTCGTCGACCTCGAAATAGGCGCGGCAGAAATCGATGAGGCAGCCTTTCAGGTGCCCCATATGCGTCGCCTCGTCGATGACCAGCCCTTCGAACTGGTGGAACATCGGCGTGTGCGTCATGTCCGAATCTTTGCGGAATGTGCGGCCCGGCACCAGGATGCGGATCGGCGGCTTCTGGCTGAGCATCGTGCGCACTTGCACCGGCGAGGTGTGCGTGCGCAGCAGGCGAATAGCGCGCTCGGGGCTTTCCGCCACCATCGCGCCCTGATGCAGATGCGCTTCCTGCGGCGCGGCGTTTGCGGCGTTCCCACCCTCCGCGAGATAGAACGTGTCGTGCATCTGCCGCGCCGGGTGCTCGGGCGGGATGTTGAGCGCGGTGAAATTGTGCCAGTCGCTCTCGATGTCCGGACCTTCGACGACGGTGAAGCCCATCTCGCCGAAGATCGCGGCCACCTCTTCCATACATTGCGAAAGCGGGTGGATGCGGCCCTGCGGCAGCGGGCGCGGCGGCAAGGTCACGTCGATGCGCTCGGCGGCGAGCTTCACGTCGAGCGCCGCCGCCTCGAGCGCCGCCTTCTTCGCGGCCAGCGCGCCTTCGATCGCCGCGCGGAGCTGATTCAGCGCCTGGCCCTGCGCCTTGCGCGCCTCACCCTGCAGCTCGCCTAGGCCCTTCATCAGCTCGGTGAGCCGGCCCTTCTTGCCGAGCGCCGAAACGCGCGCGGCCTCGAGCGCCGCCACGTCGGCGGCGCCGTCGATGGCGGCGATCAGCTCGGATTTCAGGCTTGCGAGATCGGACATGGCTGGCTCAACGAGGGCGCGCAATAGCACGATTTCCGAAATGGCGACAAACCCCGGCTCAGGCCGCTTTCGCGGCCACGACGACAATCTCGATGAGATCCGCGCCCTCCAGCTCGACGCCCAGGCACGCGCGCTGCGGCGCGTGCGCGGGATCGACCCAGGCGAGCCAGGCCTCGTTCATCTCGGCCTTGCGCTTCATGTCGGCGATGTAGACCGTCGCCGACAGGATGCGCGATTTGTGGCTGCCCGCCTCGGCCAGATTCTCGTCGAGGCGCGCGAGCGCGTCGGCGGTCTGCGCGCGCATCGAGGGCGATTTCTCGCGCGCGACGGCGACCGTGTAGACGAGGCCGCCATGCTCGACGATGCGGCTCCTGCCTTTGGCCGAGCCGGGCGTGCGCTTGATCGTCATGGCGCGAGGGGCGCCGGCTTTACGCCAGCGCGGCCTGCGCCTTTTCGACCACGGCCTTGAATCCGGCGGGATCGCGCGCGGCGAGATCGGCGAGCACCTTCCGGTCCATCTCGATCCCGGCCTTCTTCAGCCCGGCGACGAACTTGCTGTAGGTGAGGCCGAGCTCGCGCACGCCGGCATTGATGCGCTGGATCCAGAGCGCGCGGAAATCGCGCTTGCGCGCGCGGCGGTCGCGATAGGCGTATTTGCGGTCTTTTTCGACGCGCGGGCGCGCGGCGCTGATCGTGTTGCCGGCGCGGCCGACCGAGCCCTTGGCGGCCTTGATCCACTTCTTGTGGCGGGCATGGCGCTTGACGCCACGTTTGACGCGAGACATGGGAGAAACTCCGACGGATGAGGTTCAAACGGTGAGGGCCGGCGGCCCCCGGAAACGATGCGCAGTGGCGGTGCTAGGCCCGCCCGGGCAGCAGGTAGCGCTTCACACGCTTCACGTCGCCCGTGGCGATCAGCGACGTGCCGCGGCGCGACCGCTTCATGTCCTTGGTGCGCTTCGTGAGGTTGTGCCGCTTGCCGGCATGGGCGCGCTTGGGCTTGCCGCTGCCGGTGAACCAGATCCGCTTCTTGGCGGCGCTCTTCGACTTCATCTTGGGCATTTTGCGATCCTTTCGGAAAGGAGGGACGCTTCGGGGCGGCTGGGCATGCCCGTTGTCGCGCCGGCGACCCCAAAGACTGGGGTTGGCCGGCAAGGCCGTACCGCCCGGTGGAGGAAGGCGCGGTTTATAGCGGCGCGTTTTCCCCAACGCAACACGCGGAAACTGCGGCGGAATCGGCAAGAAAGATCAGGGAACGGGAGGCGGGGAGCCGGGGAGAAGGAAGAGACACCACCAAGGCACGAAGGCACCAAGCCAGTGTAGTTTCGCGCGCCAAGAGGCGCGCGAAGGAAGATCCGCCTTGGCGCCGCTCTTGCGGTGCATCCCAGTTTTTTCTTGGTGTCTTCGTGCCTTGGTGGTGAGCCTTTCTTGCTTCTCCCCGGCTCCCCGGCTCCTGTGATCTTTACTTTCTTGCTTTCTTCGGCCTCAAACTTTGAGCCGCGGCTGGGCGAGGGCGCGTTCGAGGAAGTGGAGCAATGCGATCGAGGCGAGGACGGCGCCGGTGAACAGGTAGATGCCGGTGTGGATCGCGACGTTGGTGATGATCGACACCTGGATCGCCGCCACGAGCAGCGCCACCACGAACACGTCGACCATCGACCATTTGCCGAGCGTGCCGACGAAGGCCACCGCGCGGCGCCCGCCGCCGGCGAGCACATCGACCCTGGCCCAAAGCCACAGGCCGATCAGCAGCTTCGCCACCGGGAAGATCATCGAGAACAGCACGATGATGGCGCAGATGAAATATTCGCGGTCGCCCCAGAGGCCGTCGACGACGCGCCAGATCGAGAACTTCGTGCTCCAGATCCACGGCACCTTCTCGACCGTCATCGTCGGGATGAACCAGGCGACGACGAGCGCCGCGAGCGCCGCCAGCATCGCGGGCCCGAGCCACCACCAGCGCCGCGAGAGCGCGAGCGCGTTCGGATGGACCAACCCGCCCTTCTCTGCGCGCGAATCGAGAGCGCTCATGCGTGACATCGGCCGGAAGCCCCTATCCGTGCGGGCGCCATCACGGCGGCGGATTGGGGCGAAGGCATGGCGGGAGCGTTAACGGTTGCGCATCCTTCAGCGCAAGAAATCCAGCAGCTTCGCATAGCCGCCAACGGCGTAGAACAGGATCATGACGTAGCCGAGTGCGAGCATCAGGCAGCCGGTGACCGCCACCGTGGCCACGAGCCCGGCGCCGCGGTTGCGCGCTTTCTCGCCGGCGATGCAGCCGAAGATCGACACGGCGCAGCCGCCGGCAGCCCATGGCCACGGCATGTCACGCATGAACGTTTCGAAGAAGCTGAACGTCCAGTCGATCGGGATGTGCCGCTGATTGCCGAAATTCACGGCGATCGCGATTGCGCCGGCCATGAACGCAAACGCGAACGCGCAGGGCAGCGCGCCGGTGGCTTCCGAACGACGGCGCAGGGCGGCCATGGCGGCGGCGCTACTTCGGCGCCACGACCATGCTCATCTGCTTGCCTTCGAGTCGCGGATATTGCTCGATCTTGGCGAGATCCTTGAGGTCCCCGGTGACGCGGTCGAGCAGCCTCGTGGCCAGCTCCTGGTGCGCCATCTCGCGGCCGCGGAAGCGCAGGGTCACCTTCACCTTGTCGCCCTCGCCGAGGAATCCCTTCATTTGGCGCATCTTGACGTCGTAGTCGTGGACGTCGATCGAAGGCCGCATCTTGATCTCCTTGACCAGGATGACCTTCTGCTTCTTGCGCGCGTCGGCCGCCTTCTTCTGCAGCTCGTATTTGAATTTGCCGTAGTCGAGAATCTTGCACACCGGCGGACTGGCCGTGGCCGCGATCTCGACAAGGTCGAGGCCGGCCTCCTGGGCCTTTCGCATCGCCTCGAAGCGGCTGACGATGCCCACCTGGTTTCCATTCTCGTCGATCAACCGCACATTGGGCGAATTGATCATCTCATTGACCCGTGTGCCGTCGCGCTCGCGCGTCGGCAGGGCCGAACCCATAGGTCTACGTATTAGGCATTCTCCATCGAAAAAGCGCCCGAGCCGGGGCGCGGTCAGGCCAGCGGCACCGGAGGTGCCGCCAGACCTTTCAATTTAACAACAGCCTCATCGAGCGCAAGGCTCTCCTGCCGCTCCTCGCCCAAACGGCGGATCGTGACCTTTCGTTCCTCGGCTTCTTTTCGGCCTAGAATCAAAAGGATGGGCACTTTCGCCAGCGAGTGCTCGCGAATCTTGTAATTGATTTTCTCGTTGCGGAGATCGGTTTTCGCGCGGAGACCCGCCGCCGCCAGCGCCGCTTCAACCTCGCCGGCATAGCCATCGGCGTCGCTGACGATGGTGGCGGCGACGGCCTGCACCGGCGCCAGCCAGAGCGGAAACTTGCCGGCGAAGTGCTCGATGAGGATGCCGGTGAAGCGCTCGAACGAGCCCAGGATCGCGCGATGCAGCATCACCGGGCGATGACGCTGGCCATCCTCGCCGATGTAGCTCGCGTCGAGGCGTTCGGGCAGCACGAAATCCACCTGCAGTGTGCCGCACTGCCAATCGCGGCCGATGGCGTCGCGCAGCACGAATTCGAGCTTCGGCCCGTAGAACGCGCCCTCGCCTGGATTGAGCTGGAGATCGAGCCCGGCGGCCTTGGATGCGGCGCGCAGCGCGCCCTCGGCCTGATCCCACACCGCATCGGTGCCAGCGCGCACGGCCGGCCGGTCCGAGAACTTCACGAAGAAATCCGCGAAGCCCAGATCCTTGTAGATGGTCCGCAAGAGATCGCAGAATGCGACCGATTCCGCTTCGATCTGCGCCTCGGTGCAGAAGATGTGCGCGTCGTCCTGGGTGAACGCGCGCACGCGCATGATGCCGTGCATGGCGCCCGAGGGCTCGTAGCGGTGGCACGAGCCGAACTCGGCCATGCGCAGCGGCAGGTCGCGGTAGCTCTTCAACCCTTGCTTGAAAATCTGCACCGCGCCCGGGCAGTTCATCGGCTTGATCGCGTAGACGCGTTCGCCCTCCTCCGCGTGCGCGGTTTCGGCGCGCGGGGTGGCGAGGAACATCGCGTCCTTGAACTTGTCCCAGTGCCCCGATTCTTCCCAGAGCTTGCGATCGACGAGCTGCGGGGTCTTCACCTCGACATAGCCGGCAGCCTCCAGTCGCGCGCGCATGTAGCGCTCGAGAGTGCGCCACAGGGTCCAGCCGTTCGGGTGCCAGAAGACGCTGCCCACCGCCTCTTCCTGGAGATGGAACAGATCCATCTCGCGCCCGATCTTGCGGTGATCGCGCTTCTCCGCCTCCTCGAGCCGGTGGAGATGGTCCTTGAGCTCCTTCTCGCTCGCCCAGGCGGTGCCGTAGATGCGCTGGAGCACGGGATTCTTGGGATTCCCGCGCCAATAGGTGCCCGACACCTTGGTGAGCTTGAACGCCTTCGGCAATTTGCCGGTGGAGGGCAAATGCGGGCCCACGCACATGTCCAGCCACTCGCCCTGCTTGTAGACGCTGACCTCCTCGTCTTTCGGCAGCTCGTCGATCCACTCGGCCTTGAAGCTTTCGCCGTGCTTCTGGAACCAGGCCTTGAGCTGGTCGCGCTCCCAGATGCTGCGCTCGATCGGCAGGTTGCGGTCGACGATCTCGCGCATCCGCTGCTCGATCTTCGCGAAATCCTCGGGGGTGAACGGCTCTTTCCGCGCGAAGTCGTAGTAGAAGCCGTTCTCGATCGCCGGGCCGAAGGTGATCTGGGTGCCGGGGAACAGCTCCTGCACCGCCTGCGCGAGCACATGCGCGGCGTCGTGCCGGATCAGCTCCAGCGCGTCGGGGTCCTTGGCGGTGACGATCGCCACCTTCGCATCCTTGGCGATCGGCAGGGCCAGATCCTTCATCTGGCCGTCGATTTTCACCGCGAGCGCGGCCTTGGCGAGGCCAGGGCCGATGCTGGCGGCAAGCTCGGCGCCCGAGACGGGCTTCTCGAAGGAGCGGACGCTGCCGTCCGGGAGGGTGATGTTGACCATGAAGGGCTGCTTTCGGGCTTGGGATCGTGCCGTTGTTTTTCGTCGCCCGGGGCACAAACGACAAGGCCCCGTCCGTCTCCGGCCGGGGCCTTGGGGTTCGTCTCGACGCCGCAAACTCAGCGCACGCGCGTACCCTTCGGCCCGCCGGAGCGGGTCGTCGTGGTCGTCGTCGTGGTGGTGAAGCGGCAAATCATGACGGTTCCGTAGCTTAGGTGGTTCGCGGCTGTCAATGCGTCAACGGTGCCGCAAGCGCGGCGCTTAGCGCTTCACCTGCAGCGCAAACGGCAGGGACGATTGGACTTCCGATATCGAGAGCGCCACGAGATCGGGTCTCCGCAGCACCGCCACCTTGCCGCCTTGGGCACCGGGACGCGGCGCGCATAGCACCGGATCGGAATCGGACGAGAACAGCACCAGCGACGGCGCACCAGCCGCGGCGATGAGGTGCATTGGCCCCGTGTCGTTGCCGATGGCGCCCAGCGCGCCGCGGGCGAGCACGGCGATCTCCTCGAAGCCCGTTTTGCCGCAAAGATTGACGCCCTCTGGCACGTGCCGCGATATCTCTGTCAGTACGTCCGCCTCGGCCGCGCCGCCGATAAGTACGGGCTGGATGCCGAGGCGTACGAACGTACGCGTGAGCGCCGTGAACTTGTCGACAGGCCAGCGTTTTTTGGGCCGATGCGCGGATCCACCGGGCACGAACAGAACGTACGGATCATTGACAGCGAAGCGGCGTACGTCCGCCTCGATCCAGGAAAGGTCGGCCGCAGGTACGTTCGTGATGCCTGCGAGGCGAAGCTGCGCCTTCTGGCGCTCGACCGTGTGCAGCGTATCCCGCTCGGGATCGACATGCGCGTGCGAGGCACCGGCGGCATGGCCCGACCATTCCGGCTTGCCCATCGCCCGCCAATAGCGTGCGGTGCGGCCCGAGGTCTGCAGGTCGTAGACGCGCTGGAATCGGCCGCGGCGCAGCCGCCGCGCCAGCGCCAGCCCATGCCACGGCTTCCACCAGGGCGCCCGCTCGTCGAGCCACACCTCGTCGCAATAAGGGCTGGCGCGGCCCAGGCCGGCAAACGGCGGCGTCGTCAGCAGCGTGATGCGCGCCTTCGGGTGGTGGCGGCGGATCGCCGCCATCGGCCCCAGCGAAAGCACGAAATCGCCGAGCGCACCGAGCCTGATCACCAGTATGCGCTCGTCGTCGCCCGGTTCGGGGCCGGCAGTAGGCTCGCTCATCGTGGGAGCGCCCGCGCGGCCACGACAGCCTGATAGAGCGCCAACGTCTTGGCGCACATCGTATCCTTGGCGAATTTTCCCCGGGCATGTTGTTCGGCCGCGTAAGCGATCGCATGGCGCTGCTCTTCGGTGAGGGAAAGCGCCTTCTGGATCGCCGCGGCCAGCGCGGCCGGATCGGCCGGCGGCACCAGCCACCCCGTGACGCCTTCCACCACCGTTTCGGGCGCTGCACCATGCCGGCTGGCGATCACCGGCCGGCCCATCGCCTGCGCCTCGACGACGACGCGCCCGAACGCCTCGGGATCGGTCGAGGCCGAGACGACGACGTCGGCGAGCATGAAGGCGGCGGCCATGTCGTTGACGTCGCCGACAATGCGCACCCTGGTTTCGAGGCCGAGCGCCGCGATGCGCTCGTCGAGCTCTTCGCGATAGCTCGTGCGGCCCTGATCGCCGCCGACGATGACGCCCATGCATTCGACGTCGCCGAGCCGCGCGAGCGCCTCCAGGAACACCGTCTGCCCTTTCCAGCGCGTGAGGCGGCCCGGCAGCATCACCACGGGCACGCCATCGGGCAGCCGCCAGCGCTGCGCGAGCGCCAGGATGCGCGCGACTGGCACGGCTTGCGGCGCGAAGATATCGAGATCGACGCCGCGGTGGATCACTTCGATGCGCTCGGCCGGCACGCCGTAGTGCGCCTTCACGTGCCCGGCGATGAACTCCGAGATTGCGATCACGCGGTCGCCGGTGGCCATGATCGCGTTGTAGCGCTTCTTGAGCCAGGACTTGAAGTTATAGGTGCCGTGGAACGTGGTCACGAACGGCACGCCGGCGCGGCGCGCGGCGGCCCGCGCGCTCCACGCCGGCGCGCGCGAGCGCGCATGCACGAGATCGACGCCCTCCTCGGCAATCAGCGCGGCCAGCGGGCCGATATTGCGCCAGATCTGATAGGCATTCTTGCTGTCGACGGGCATCGCGACGTGGTGGGCGCCGGCGCGCTCCAGCTCGCGCACCATCGGACCGCCGGACGAAACCACCGTGGCCTTGCCGCCCGCCTTCACCACCGCCGCCGCGACATCGACCGCGCCGCGCTCGACGCCGCCGCCGCCAAGGCTCGGCAAGACCTGCAGAATGTGCAGCCGAAACGGCGCGGCGGACGCCGGCGCAACGGCTGAGACCGCGGCGACCCCGCCTGGGGACGCCTGCTCGGTTATGCTGCGCGCCTGCATCGTCTGGAATTCGTGGCCGCTGGCTGCTACGCGATGACCGGCCGCGCGGAAAACCGCGCCGCAGCCGGATCGCGATGGAAATACGATGGAAACACCCGTCTCCATACTAGCACGCGGACCCGGTCGGGCAATCGCCTACTGCCGGACGGAGGGCAGAACGCCCGGCGTCATCTTCTTGCCCGGCTTCCGCTCCGACATGCAGGGCGGCAAGGCGCTCGCGCTCGAGGCGCTTTGCCGTCGCGAGGGCCGCGCGTTCGTCCGCTTCGACTACAGCGGCCACGGACGCTCCGACGGCCGCTTCACCGACGGCACCGTGGGCGCCTGGCGCGACGACGTGCTCGACGTGCTCGACACTCTCTCGACGGGTCCGCAAGTGCTGGTGGGTTCGAGCATGGGCGGCTGGCTCATGCTGCTGGCGGCGCTCGCGCGGCCGGACCGCATCGCCGGCCTCGTCGGCATCGCCGCCGCGGCCGATTTCGCGACGCGGCTCATGGAGCAGCGGCTGCCGCCGGCGGCCAAAGAAGCCCTCGCGCGCGACGGCATCGTGCACCTTCCGTCCGCGTACAGCCCCGAGCCAACGCCCGTCACGAAACGCCTCGTCGACGAGGCGCGTACGCACGAGTTGCTGCACGCGCCTATTCTGCTGCGCTGCCCCGTGCGGCTCATTCACGGCACCGCCGATCCCGACGTGCCCTGGCAGCTTTCGCTCGACGTGATGCAGAAGCTCGAATCGGCCGATGTCGAGCTGCATCTGATCAAGGACGGCGACCACCGCCTTTCGAGCGACCACGACCTCGCCCGCCTCTGCCACGTGACCGAGGAAGTGTGCCGGTTGGCCTCCCCGCCCGCCTAAGCGCGCTCATCGAAGCGGCGAGGATCCGCCAGGAACGCCTTGTAGATGCGCCAATGTGGCGTTTCATCGGACCGAGTCGGGCGAAGGCCGTTCTCGTCGAGCCACAGCACATTCGCTCCCGGTAGGCTCATCAGGATCGGCGAATGGGTCGCGAACACGGCCTGCACCGTGCCCGCAGCCAGCCATTCCGACATCAATTGGCGAAACGACAATTGCCTCTGCGGCGAGAGCGCGGCTTCGGGCTCGTCCATGAAGTAAATGGCCTGGCGCTTTGCCGCGAGGCGATGCTGAAACATGGTCATGAACGCCTCGCCATGGCTTCGCCCGTGCAGCAGCCCGCCGCCATGAACGGCAGGATTCCCGGTCTCATCGAGATAGCTTGCAAGTTGGAAGAAGCTTTCGGCGCGGAGGAAAAAGCCGTTCCGCACGCGCGGCAGCCATGACAGCCGGAGCGCGGCGCCCAACGCATTCGGCAGCTCGCCTTCGATCCCGAAGCCGCGATGGTGCTGTGAGCCGCCGAAAACGTTGAACCCACTCGCGACCGCGAGCGCTTCGATCAATGTGGATTTGCCGGAGCCATTTTCGCCGACGATGATCGTAACCGGCGACTCGAACTCGAGGCCGAACGATGCGGTCAGGAACCGCAGCGTATCGAACGGAAAGGCGTTGAGGTCGATCCGCTCGGCCAACACGCTGAGGCGCTTGAGAAAGGGCGACCTAAGCTTGCTTGCAGCGGCCATCGCTCACTCCGCAGACGGTTTTCCCGCGAGAATAGCGGCCAGCCCCGCTTTGTAATCCGGATAGCGCAGCGATACGCCGAGCTCGCGCTTGATGCGCTCGTTCCGCACGCGGCGCGTTTCCGCATAGAATTCGCGCGCCATCGGCGAAAGCCGTTCGGGATCATAGGCTTCGAGCGGCGGCGCGGGCACGCAGAGCAGCGCCGCGGCGTACGCGACGACTTCGTGCGCGGGCGCCGGCGCGTCGTCGGCGACGTTGTAGATGGCACCCGGACGCGGATGGGCGATCGAGGCCTCGAGCACGCTCGCGATGTCTTCCACGTGGATTCGCGAGAAAATCTGCCCCGGCTTGTCGATGCGCTTCGCGGTGCCGGCGCGGAGCTGATCGATCGCGCTGCGGCCGGGGCCGTAGATGCCGGAAAGGCGAAACACGTGCACCGGCACGCCGCGGTCGCGCCAGAGCGACAGCCACGCATCCTCCGCGACAGCGCGGGCGACGCTGCGCGGATTCCCGGGACGGCGCTCGCTCGTTTCGTCGCACCACGCGCCGGCGCGATCGCCATACACGCCCGTCGTCGAGAGATAGCCGAGCCACACGATGTGGTGCGCGGATGCGAGCGACGGCGCTAGGCGTGCGAGCACGACATCGCCCGCCGCCGCGCGCGCGTCGCCGGGCGGAATCGAGACGAGAACATGCGTGGCCTGTTCGACCGCGCGCTCGAGCTCGTCGAGCGGCGTCGCCGCGCCGAACGCGATGCGCGCGATGCCGCCGCCTTCGCCTTCCGGCACAATGCTTTGCGTCGTGCCCATGATGCGCTCGCCGCGCGCGCGCCGCCGCGCCGCGAGCGCGCGCGCCGTGTATCCGAGGCCGAGGCAGAACAGCATGCGGAAATTCTTCCCTGAAGATCGCCTGCGCGCGGGCGCGCGCAGGCACGAAACTTGCCGCAAGCGCCGCGCGCGTCAACGCGAATGACGCGAAAAACGCCACGTGCGGAAAGGCTTCCGGCGCTTTCTATCCGCAGTTGAAATACCGTCGCCCGAATCGCGCCGAATCGCCGCGCATGCTTTTTCGAAACCATGCCGCACGTTTCGATTCAACGATTTACGCGCGCGTCGTTGCCATGGCGAATGAATCGAGTCGCGCTTCGTTGTGTCTTTCGCGCAACGTAACACTACGTTCGCGATTCGCCCCGGTTGATTTGCGCTCGCGATTTTGTGTAGGTTTCACGACAGATGCGTTGCCTCTTCGTGGCGGACAACCGGCGGCGCAGAATCCGAACAGCTCTAAATCCAGAAGCGCAAAGTATTACGCGAGTAATGCTTGTGCGGCTATTTGTTCCTTTGTTTTGGCCTCTTTTTCGATTTTATCCACATTAATCCCACTCTTCATTTAGGACGGTTTGATTTTCTGCTGCATTCGTTGACGGACAAAAACGGCATGTGTCTTATCGAGACGAGGGGACGCGGGGCGACGTGCATGGCGAACGAGACGGCAAAAACCTCCGCGACGGACTATGCGGGCGACGTGACGCCGCAGCAAACGTTCGACGCGCTGAAGCGCGACGCGAAGGCGGCGCTCGTCGACGTTCGCACGCAGGCGGAGTGGTCGTTCGTCGGGGTCCCGGACCTCCGCGCCACAGGGCGGCAACCTGTGCTTGTAGAGTGGCAGACCTTCCCGGCGATGGCGCGCAATCCCGATTTCGCCGCCGAGCTGGCGCGCGCCGGAATCGGGAAGGGGCAGCCGCTCTATTTCCTCTGCCGCAGCGGCGCGCGCTCGCGATCGGCCGCGATCGCGATGACGGGGCTGGGCTACGGCCCCTGCTACAACGTCGCCGGCGGCTTCGAGGGCAACCGCGATTCGGATGGGCACCGGGGCACTGTCGAGGGCTGGAAAGCCGCCGGTTGTCCTTGGCGTCAGGACTAGCGGCGGCGGAGATGAAGGAGGGGGCGCGAGCGACGACGGGATAGGGCAAGCCGCGAAAACAGCGGCGAGACGGGACAGAGGCGCATAGCGCGGCTTCGAGGCCGCGGCAGAAGGGGTAGAGCGTGACTCTCACTGGCAATGGCGGGAACGGCAACAATCGTGATGTCTCGAGCGATCGGTCCTACGGCACTGAACGGCCCAATGCACTGGAGCTCGCCTGGGTTCGCGTGCGCGCGCACCTCAAGAACGAATATGGCGACGCGGCCTTCCGGAACTGGCTCCGCTCGCTGACCCTGCTGCGCGCGGCGGGCGACAAGGTCGTCCTCGCCGTCACCTCGAAATTCTGGCGTGACTGGATCGCGGCGCATTACGGCGACCGCCTCGTGGCGCTCTGGAAGGCCGAGAACATGGGCTTCAACGGCGTCGAGATCGTCGTGAACGCCACCGAGACCAAGGAGCAGCGCTTGCGCGGGGACGCGCTCGAGATGCCGCAGCGCGAGGTCGAGGAAGATCGCCCGATGCCGGCGCCGGCGCCGATGAACGGCGAGGAGCCGCGCCTGGGCGACGTGCAGCACCTGTGCACGCCGCTCGACCCGCGCCTCACCTTCGAGACCTTCGTCATCGGCAAGCCGAACGAGTTCGCGCACGCCGCCGCCCTGCGCGTGGCCGAGGCCGACGAGATCCCGTTCAACCCGCTGTTCCTCTACGGCAGCGTCGGTCTCGGCAAGACGCACCTGATGCACGCGACCGCCTGGCGCCTGCGCATGCGCAACCCGGCGCGCCGCGTGATGTTCCTCTCCTCCGAGACCTTCATGCACCTCTTCGTGAAGGCCGTGCGCTATAAGGACACGCACGCGTTCAAGGAGCAGTTCCGCTCGGTCGACGTGCTGATGATCGACGACGTGCAGTTCTTCGGCGAGAAATCGGCGACGCAGGAGGAGCTGTTCCACACCTTCAACGCCCTCGTCGATCACCGCCGCCAGGTGATCATCTCGGCCGACAAGCCGCCAGTCGACCTGCAGGGCATCGAGGAGCGCCTGAAGTCGCGCCTGGGCTCCGGCGTCGTCGCCCAGCTCAACCCCACGAACTACGAGCTGCGCCTCTCGATCCTCCAGGCCAAGGCCGAGCAGAAGGGCGTCGCGATACCGCCCAAGGTGCTGGAGTTCCTCGCGCACAAGATCACGTCCAACATCCGCGAGCTCGAGGGGGCGATGACGCGCCTGTTCGCCCACGCCACGCTGCTGAACAGCCGCGAGATCTCGATCGACATGGCGCAGGAGGTGCTCGTCGACCTCTTGCGCGCCAACGACCGCCACGTGACGATTGACGACATCCAGAAGCGGGTCTGCGAGCACTACAACATCAAGATGGCCGATCTGCTCTCGCCGCGCCGCGCGCGGGCCGTGGCCCGGCCGCGCCAGGTGGCGATGTACCTCGCCAAGCAGCTCACGACGCGCTCGCTGCCCGAGATCGGGCGCAAGTTCGGCGGCCGCGACCACACCACGATCATGCACGGCGTGCGCAAGATCGAGGAGCTGAAGCAGGGCGACCCGAGCCTGAACGAAGACATCGAGATCCTGACGCGGTCGCTGACGCGGTAGGCTGCGCGCACGGACAGGCAGGGACCTCGGACAGCTCCGTTGCCGTTCGGGTCCGTGGCCGTCCGTTCCGAAGATCGCTATCGCCGCTCTAAATCCTTTTGCCTCAAGGCCTCTCTGCTATAATGCGCGCCCGTTCGGCGGCTGCTTGGCCGACCGGACGGGAGCCGGCCTTCCGGGCCGTCCGCGCAGCTCGCGCGTTGCTTGCAGAACGCGGCGCCGCGATCAACCGCACATAGGTGGATCGGCGCCGGTTCCGCGAGGCCCGTCCCGGGGGCGCCGGCGCTTCCTCGCCAAGCGCCCGTACCCCCTTGCCCGCGCAACGCCCGAGTTCATCCATGAAGATCACGATCGAGCGCGCCGCCCTGCTCCGCGCCCTCAGCCACGTGCAGAACGTCGTCGAGCGCCGCAACGCCATCCCGGTGCTCTCGAACACGCTCATCGAGGCCGGCAAGGGCCGCCTGACTCTCTCCGCCACCGACATGGACATCTCCGTGACCGACACGGCCGAGGCCACGGTGCAGAAGGACGGCGCCACCACGGCGCCGGTGCACACGCTCTACGATATCGTGCGCAAATTGCCGGACGGCGCGCAGGTGGAGCTGGTGCAGCAGGGCGATTCCTCGCAGCTGGCGCTGCGCGCCGGCCGCTCGCACTTCACGCTGGCCTGCCTGCCGCGCGAGGACTTCCCGTCGATGAACGACGGCGAGTTCCCGCACAAATTCGAGCTGGCGGCCGAGGAGATGCGGACGATCATCGACCGCACGCGCTTCGCGATCTCGACCGAGGAGACGCGCTATTACCTGAACGGCATCTATTGCCACGCCGCCGAGAGCCAGGGCCTGCGCCTGCTGCGCGCCGTGGCCACCGACGGGCACCGCCTCGCCCGCGTGGAGATGCCGCTGCCCGAGGGTGCCGAGGGCATGCCGGGCGTCATCATTCCGCGCAAGACCGTGGGCGAGCTGCGCCGGCTGCTCGACGAGACCAACGAGCCGGTGAAGGTTGCGCTCTCCGACACGAAGGTGCGCTTCACCTTCGAGAAGGTGGTGCTGACCAGCAAGCTCATCGACGGCAGCTTCCCCGATTACGATCGCGTCATCCCGACCGCCAACGACAAGACGCTCGAGATCAACCGCAAATCCTTCGCCGACGCGGTCGACCGCGTCTCGACGATCTCGACCGAGAAGTCGCGCGCCGTGAAGCTGATGCTCGGCTCGGGCAGCGTGACGCTCCAGGCCACCAGCCCCGATGCCGGCAGCGCCAGCGAGGAGATCGAGGCCAGCTACGGCTCCGGCGGCTTCGAGATCGGCTTCAATTCGCGCTATCTGCTCGACATCCTCCAGCAGATCGAGGGCGACACGGCGCAGCTCATGCTGGCCGACGCAGGCTCGCCCACCGTGATCCGCGACCGCGCCGACGCCACCGCGCTGTATGTCCTCATGCCCATGCGGGTGTGAGGATCGCCGCTCCGCTCATGAATGCCTTGCCGCACCCCGCTGCCGGACGCTCGGCCGATGCGGCCGCGCCCGCGCTGGCGGTGCGCCGCGTCGTGCTGACGGATTTCCGCTGCTACCGGCGCGCCGAATTGGCCGCGCCGGCGGCGCCGGTGGTGCTTTATGGCGCCAATGGCGCGGGCAAGACGAACCTGCTCGAGGCGATCTCGTTCCTGGCGCCGGGCCGCGGCCTGCGCCGCGCGCGCCTTGCCGAGATCGAGCGGCGGCGGGCGGACGGCGAGGCCGCCGGGCCGGGCTGGGCGATCTTCGCCACGCTCGACACGCCCGAAGGCGAACGCGGCATCGGCACCGGGCGCGACCCCGACCGCGCGCCGGACGACGATTCGGACCGCCGGGTGGTGCGCATCGACGGCGCCGCGGCAAAAGGGCAGTCGGCACTGGCCGAGCTCGTTGCTCTCCTCTGGCTCACGCCGGAGATGGATCGCCTGTTCGACGGTGGGCGCTCCGAGCGCCGGCGCTTCCTCGACCGCATCGTGCTGGGCTTCGTGCCCGACCATGCGCGCAATCTGGCCGGCTACGAGCAGGCGATGCGCGAGCGCAACCGGCTGCTGAAAGAGGGACGCTTCGACGAGGCCTGGCTCGGCGCGCTCGAGCAGGGCATGGCCGAGGCCGGCGTGGCCGTGGCCGCCGCGCGCCGGCAGGTGGTGGGCCGTCTCGCGATCGCCGCCGAGGCCGCGCTCGGGCCCTTCCCGATCCCCGATCTGGCTCTCGCCGGCGACACCGAGGCCGAATTGGCCGACGGCCCGGCGCTGGCCGCCGAAGACGCGCTGCGCCGCCGTCTCGCCGAAAGCCGCCGCGCCGATGCCGAGGCCGGCCGCGCGCTGGCCGGCCCGCACCGCAGCGACCTCGTCGTCCATCACCGCGCCAAGGCGATGCCGGCCGCGCTCTGCTCCACCGGCGAGCAGAAGGCGCTGCTCGTGGCGCTGATCCTCGCCGCCGCGCGGCTCTTGAAGTTGCAGCGCGGCGCCGCACCTTTACTGCTGCTGGACGAGATCGCGGCGCATCTCGACGCAGAGCGCCGCGCCGCGCTGTTCGATGAGATCGAGGCACTGGGGGCCCAGGCCTGGATGACCGGCACCGATGCCGAGCTTTTCGCAGCGCTCGGCGGCCGCGCGGCCTTCGTGAACGTGGCCGACGGCAGTTTGCGCACCGCACCGCAACCCCTGGACAAGCGATGAGCGACGAAAAGGCCAACGGCGACACCTACGGCGCCGAATCGATCAAGGTGCTGCGCGGGCTCGATGCCGTGCGCAAGCGCCCGGGCATGTATATCGGCGACACCGACGACGGTTCGGGCCTGCACCACATGGTCTACGAGGTCGTCGACAACGCGATCGACGAGGCGCTGGCCGGATATTGCACGCGCGTGGACGTGACGCTCAACGCTGACGGTTCGGTGACCGTCGTGGACGACGGCCGCGGCATCCCGACCGACATCCACGCCGAGGAAGGCGTCTCGGCCGCCCAGGTGATCATGACCCAGCTCCATGCGGGCGGGAAATTCGACCAGAACTCGTACAAGGTCTCGGGCGGCCTCCACGGCGTCGGCGTCTCGGTCGTCAACGCGCTGTCGGAGACGCTCGATCTCCGCATCTGGCGCGATGGCAAAGAGCACTACATGCGGTTCAAGCACGGCGACCCCGAGGCGCCGCTGAAGGCCGTGGGCGAATCGAAGGGCAAGCGCGGCACGCAGGTGACGTTCCTGCCTTCGAAGCAGACCTTCACGAAGACCGATTTCGACTTCGCGACGCTCGAGCACCGCCTGCGCGAGCTGGCCTTCCTCAATTCCGGCGTCACCCTCACGCTCTCGGACGAGCGCGGCGTGGAGCCGAAAAAAGTGGAGATGCGCTACGAGGGCGGCATCGAGGCCTTCGTGCGCTATCTCGACCGCAACAAGCAGGCGCTGCATTCGCCGATCACCCTGATCGGCAAGAAAGACGGCATCGACGTCGAGATCTCGATGCAGTGGAACGATTCGTATCACGAGACGACGCTCTGCTTCACGAACAACATCCCGCAGAGCGACGGCGGCACGCACGTGGCCGGCTTCCGCGCCGCGCTGACGCGCCAGATCAACAAATTCGCCGAGGATCTCGGCATTGCCAAGCGCGAGAAGGTGCAGCTATCGGGCGACGACGCGCGCGAGGGCTTGAGCTGCGTGCTGTCGGTGAAGGTGCCCGACCCCAAATTCTCCTCGCAGACGAAGGACAAGCTCGTCTCGTCCGAAGTGCGGCCCGCGGTCGAGAGCTTCCTGAATGACCGGCTCCAGGAATGGTTCGAGGAGAATCCGCAGGAGACGAAAAGGATCATCGGCAAGATCGTCGAGGCCGCGGTGGCGCGCGAGGCGGCGCGCAAGGCGCGGGATCTCACGCGCCGCAAGGGTGCGTTCGACGTCTCGTCCCTCCCCGGCAAGCTCGCCGACTGCCAGGAGCGCGACCCGGCGCTCTCCGAGATCTTCATCGTCGAGGGCGATTCGGCCGGCGGCTCGGCCAAGCAGGGCCGCGACCGCAAGTTCCAGGCCATCCTGCCGCTGCGCGGCAAGATCCTGAACGTCGAACGCGCGCGCATGGACAAGATGCTGGGCTCGGCCGAGATCGGCACCTTGATCACCGCGCTCGGCACCGGCATCGGCCAGGACGAGTTCGACGCCAACAAGGCGCGCTATCACAAGATCATCATCATGACGGACGCGGATGTG
>CAYZSG010000058.1:0-21153 GCA_964481045.1 uncultured Candidatus Odyssella sp.
GCGCGACCAGAAGGCCGTGCGCGCGGCGGCCGAGACGTTCCGGGGCAACCCGAAGCTCGACGTCGAGCAGGCGATCGGCGAGCTCGGCGTCGGCGAAGCACTGATCTCGACCCTCGACGAGAAGGGCACGCCGACGCCGGTCGAGCGCACGCTGGTGCGCCCGCCCGAATCGCGCCTCGACGTGATCACCGACGAAGAGCGCCAGGCTGCGATTGCGGCGAGCGGCCTCGCCGAGAGCTACGGCAACGCCGTGGACCGCGAGAGCGCCTACGAGATGCTGACCGGCCGGGCGGGGGGCCGCGCGAAGGCGGAGGCGCCGCCGCCGGAGTCGCCCCCGGTCGAGGACGCGCCGCCGGTCTTCGCGCCGCGGCCGAGCCCCGGGTCCTATGGCGCGACGCGGCCGCAGCCCGAGGTTCGCCGGCCCACGCTGTCTCCACCCGCGAACAGCGGCGGCATCGGCGGCGTTCTGGGTGGCATCTTCGGGACCGGTGGCCGGCAATCGCGGCGCGAGGGGATGGGCGAGGCGATGGCCAAGAGCGCCGCGCGCGCCGTGGGCTCGCAACTCGGGCGCTCAATCGTCCGAGGTATTCTCGGAGGAATACTCAAATAAGCCTAGTTCTTCCAATGGGCTGGAAATCGTAGTTAACGCAATATTACCGTGCTTCTCACGCCCCGCCAAACGTAATACTCTGACAACCGTATGCCGAGCGGGGGCGTCCGTTCGGCGCGACACGGGGTTGCGGCATGCAGAACGACGGACAGAACGCGGCGCGCGGCGAAACGGCGCCGTCGAGCGGTCGCGGAAAGTGGCTGCAGCGCTGCGCCGGCATCGTGCTCGGCGGTATCGCGGGAACCGGCGCCGCCTATTCGGCCGATCTCTGGCACGCGCTGTGGAACGGGGGCGTCGAATCGCCTGCCGAGCGCGCCGCGGCCGATCGCCCCGACGCGGGCCGCGATCAGCGCGCCGCGCCGATCCCTGCCGTCGATGCGAAGGAAACCGCGCGCCAGATCGCGCACACGCTCATGCTGCGCGCGCGCGAGCTGATCGCGCGCGGCGAGATTCGCGAGGCCGAGCGCTTCATCGCCGCCGCCGAGAAGCTCGAGCCGAGTTCGCAGGCACTCGCGGAAACGCGCCGCCTTCTCGACGTCGCCAAGGCCAAGATCGAGCTGGCCAAGTCCGCGCCCGCCACCGGCAAGCCCGAGCGCACCGAGGCGGAGCGCCCGGCCGCGCCGGCGCCCGCGCGCCGCGACGAGGCCGAGACGCCGGCGGGCGAGTTCGGCGCGGGCGTGAAGGAGTTCCGCGCCAAGAACTACAACGCCGCGCTCGCCCATTTCGGCAAGGCCGCCGCCGCGGGCCATGCGCCGGCGCAGAATTATCTCGGCTACATGTATCGGCACGGCTTCGGCGTCGGGCAGGACTACGCCAAGGCGATCGCCTGGTACCGCAAGGCCGCCGCGCAGAATCACGCGGGCGCGCTGAACAACATCGGCTACATGTATCGCCACGGGCTCGGCGTCGAGGAAAACTTCGCCGAGGCGCGCGGCTGGTTCAAGCGCTCGGCCGAGCGCGGCGATCCCGCAGGCCAGTACAATCTCGGCCAGATGCTCGCCGACGGCGTCGGGGCGGCGCCCGACTATCGCGAGGCGATGAAATGGTACAAGGCGGCGGCGGATCAGGGCCACGCCCGCGCCGCGATGGGCATCGCGCACCTCTATGCACAGGGACTCGGCATCGCCGCTGATCCGGCGGAGGCATATTTCTGGTACGGCGTGGCCGCCCGCAGCGGCGTCGAAGGCGCGCAGCGCTTCCGCACCGCGCTCGGCGCGCAGATCTCGGCGCCCCAGCGCCAGACCGCGGACAGCCGTCTCGCGCGCTGGCGCACGCAGAGCGCCGAGCGCGAGGCGCAGTAGGCGCTTCCGGCTGCCCAATTTGACGTAAATCAAAGTCTGACGGCAATCCCGCGCGCATGGTCGCCGCCGATAAGCGGAGGCACAGGGCGATGGTCGAGCGGATCCAGGACGTGGCGCATTTGGGCTCGGTCGAGCTCTATTCGCCGAAGCCCGAGCGCACGCTTTGGTATTTCCACGACCTGTTCGGCATGGAGATCGTGCACCGCGACGGCGGCCGCGATAGCGGCGCGCACTATCTGCGCGGCTACGGCGACCACGCCGCGGCCACGCTCAAGATCACGCCCGCCAAGGCCGCCGGCGTCGGCTGCATCGCCTGGCGGGCGGCGAGCCCCGAGGCGCTCGAGCGCCGCGTCGCCGCGATCGAGGCGGAAGGGCTGGGGCTCGGCTGGAGCAACGGCGATTTCGGCCGCGGGCGCTCCTACCGCTTCCGCGATCCGGACGGCCACGCGATGGAGATCTATTACGAAGAGTTGCGCTACGCGCCGCCGCCGGAATTGCGCTCGACGCTCAAGAACCTGCCGCAGAAATTCACCGGCCGCGGCGTCAACGTGCGGCGCATGGATCATTTGGCGCTGTTCTGCAAATCGGTTCCCGAGAATCGCCGCTTCGCGCAGGAGACGCTCGGGATGCGGCTTTCGGAGCAAGTGATCTTCAACGAAGGCCGCGACGAGATCGGCGCGTGGCTCTCGCCCTCGCCGGTGCACCACCAGGTGGCCTACGTCGCCGACTCCGCCGGCGCGCACGGAAGGCTCCACCACGTCTCGCTGTGGGTCGACAACCGCGGCGACGTGATGCGCGCGGCCGACATCCTCGCCGAGAACGGCGTGTTCATCGAGGCCGGCCCCTCGAAGCACAACAACTCGCAGGGCTTCTATCTCTATTCCTACGAGCCCGGCGGCAACCGCGTCGAGGTCTATTCCGGCAGCTATCTGATCTTCGCGCCGGACTGGCAGACGGTCGTCTGGAACGAGACGGAGCGCGGCACCGGCGTCTATTGGGGCGCAACACTGCCCGAGAGCTTCGCCACCTACGGCACGCCGGTGATCCAGGCGCCGAAGGCGAACGGGCCGGTGATCGATCCGATGTGATCGGCGGCCGACGGCTAGCGAATTCCGGCGCGCATGAAGCTCTGCACGAACTGGCGTTGGAACAGCAGGAACGCGATCAGCAGCGGGCCCGAGGTCATCAGGGTGGCCGCGGTGATGATCGACCAGTCGATGCCCTGATCCGTCGAGGCGAATACGGAGAGGCCGACCGTCACCGGCCGGGTCGAGACCGAGTTGGTGACGATCAGCGGCCAGAGGAAGTTGTTCCAGTGGAAGCTGACCGACACGAGGCCGAACGCGATGTAAACGGGCTTCGCTAGCGGCACGTAGACCTTCCACAGGAGCTGCAGGATGTTGCAGCCTTCGATGCGCGCGGCCTCGTCGAGCTCGCGGGGCACGCCCTTGAACGTCTGGCGCAGCAGGAAAATGCCGAAGGCCGAAGCCATGTAGGGCAGGCCGATGCCGAGGATCGAATCGACGAGATCGAGCGCGCGCATGGTGCGGTAGTTCTCGACGATCAGCACGTCGGGCATGATCATGAGCTGCATGAGCACCAGCGCGAACAGCACGTCGCGCCCGAAGAATTCGAAGCGCGCGAACGCGAACGCGGCGAGCGTCGAGAGCACGAGCTGCGCCGCGAGGATCGATGTCACGAGCAGGAAGCTGTTCAGGAAATAGCGGGCGAACGGCGCCGCCTCCCAGGCCTTGGCGAAATTCTCGAGCGTCAGCGGCGCCGTGAGGTCGAGATGCGCCGCGTGCTCGGCCCCGTGGAAGGCGGTCCAGATCGCGAACAGCAGCGGCATCGCCCAGACGATCCCGAGCAGCCACGCGCCGAACGTCTCGAGCGCGCGCCCGAGGCGGCCTGTCTCGCCCAGCGGATATGCTCCGGCGCTCATCGGTAGTGCACCCGGCGGTCGAAGAAGAGGAACTGGCCGAGCGCGGTTCCGGCGAGAATCAGCAGCAGCACCATGGTCAGCGTCGCGCCATAGGCGGTGTCCCAGAACCGGAACGCCACTTCGTAAACGTAGAACAGCAGCAGCGAGGTCGCGTTGTCGGGCCCGCCGCGCGTCATCACGACGACGTGGTCGACCATGCGGAACGCGTTGATGATCGCGTTCACCAGCACGAACAGCGTCGTCGGCATCAGCAGCGGGAAGGTGACGCGCCGGAAGAAATACCAGCGGCCGCTGCCCTCGATCGCCGCCGCCTCGGCCAGCGCCGGCGAAATCTGCTGCAGCGCGGCGAGATAGAAGATCATGAAGAAGCCGGCTTCCTTCCAGATCGTCACCACCACGAGGCAGCCGAGCGCCGTGCTGCGCGTGCCGAGCCAGTTGTGGGCGCCGGCGCCGAACAGCTTGGTGATCTGGTCCACGAGGCCGTAGTCGGGCGTGTAGAAGAACAGCCAGATGTTCGCGACCGCGATCATCGGCAGCACGGTCGGCGTGAAGTAGGCGAGGCGCAGCAGGCCGCGGCCGCGGATCTTGCCGTTGACCCACAGCGCCATCAGCAGCGCGAGCGCGATCGAGGCGGGGATCGTTCCGGCCGCGTAGATCGCGTTGTTCTCGAGGCTCTTCCAGAAGATCGGGTCCTCGATCATCGCGCGGTAATTGTCGAGGCCGACGAAGCGCGACGGCCGCGCGCCCTTGGGCGTCGAATAGAGGCTTTCGATGAAGGTCGCGACGGCGGGGAAATGCGTGAAGGCGCCGAGCAGCACCGCGGCCGGCAGCAGCAGCAGCCAGCCATAGATGTGCATGGCGCCGTTGCGCGCGCGCGCCGAGGCCCGCCCCGGTTCCGGCGGGGCGGGCCTCGGGCCTTCGCCTACGGCGACCGCGCGGGTCAACGATAGGCTTTGAGGATGCGTTCGGCCTCGGCCTGCGCGTCCTTCATCGCCGCCGCCGCCGTCTTGGAGCCGGTCAGCGCGGCCTGCAGCCCGTCATTGAGGGCCTTGGTGACGCGCTGGTTGTCGTGCGTCGAGAGCTCGGCCCACGCGTATTGCAGCTGATCGCGCGCGACGGCCGCCGGCGGGAACTCCTTGACGTAGGCCTTCATCGCCGGAGTCTCGAAGGCCGCGGGCGAAACCGCGACATAGCCGGTGGCGATGCCCCACTTGGCCGCCTGCTCGGGCGAGGTCATCCACTTCATGAACACCAGCGAGGCCGCCTGCTGCGCGGGCGTCGACTTCTTGAAGACGTAGAAATTGCCGCCGCCGGTGGGTGAGCCGCGGCGCTTGTTGGCCGGCATCATCGCCACGCCGAACGGGAACTTGGCGTTCGCGCGGACATTGGTGAGGTTGCCGGTCGTCGTCCACATGATCGCGACCTTGCGCTCGAAGAAGTCCTTGGGCGTGGTGCCCCAGTCGACGATGCCGGGGGGATGAACCTTGTGCTTGCGGCTGAGATCGACCCAGAACTGCAGCGCTTCGACGACCTTGGGATCGTCGTAGTTGGTCTTTGTGCCGGCCTCGTTCATCAGGCGCACGTCGTTCTGCGTCGTCAGCGCCTGGAACAGCCAGTAGGGGAAGCCGGAGGAGGGGATCTGGATGCCCCATTGGGTCACGTTGCCCTTGTCGTCGCGCTTGGTGAGTTTCTGGCCGAAGGCGACGAGATCGTCCCAGGTCTGCGGCGGCTTCTCGGGGTCGAGGCCGGCCGCCTTGAACGCATCCTTGTTCCAGTACATGACGATCGTCGAGCGCTGGAATGGCACGCCCCAGGTCTTGCCGCCGGTGCGGCTGTTCTCCATGAAGCCGGGATAAAAGCCGGCCAGCCACTTCTTGTCGTCTTCGGTCTTCAGCAGGGATTCGATCGGCACGATCGCGTCTTCGTCGATCAGCGTGTACATGTCGGTCGAGAGGATGACCGAAAGCTGGGGCACGTCGCCGCCCTTGATCGCGGTGAGCACCTTCGTGATCGTGTCCTGATAGGAGCCGGCGTAGATCGGCTTCACCTTGATCGCCGGATTGTCCTTCTCGAAATCGGCGACCATGCCGTCGATGATCTTGGTGATCGGGCCGCCGACCGCGACCGGGAAGTAGAACTGCAGCGTGGTTTCCGCTTTCGCCGCGGCACCGGCGGCCAGGCCGCCGGCGAGGATCGCCGTACCCAGCATTCGTCTCAGTGTTGTCTTCATCGTCGTCACCCTCCTGCTGAAGCGTTGTCTCGAAACTCTTTCGTCACGCGAACGCGCGCTGGCCCTTGTCCCGGTGCGCCGGCGTCGCATCGTCGAGCCTCAGGCCCGTCGTCATGTCGAACAGATGTGCCGCGGCGGCGTGCCACGAGAGGCGAATGGTCTCGCCCGGCCGGACGCGGGTGCCGCCCGGCGCGCGGATCGCGACGGCGGCAACGCCGACTTCGGCGGTCACGATCGAATCCGCGCCGAGGTACTCGATCGCCGTGATCCGCGCCGGCAGGCCGCCGGTATCGCTCAGCTGCAGGTCTTCCGGCCGCAAGCCGAGCGCCAGGCCTTCGCCGGCGCCGTCGCGCACGCGCGGGCCGCCGGTGCCCTTGACGATGGCGCCGCCCAGGCCGTCGGCCAGCGGCAGGATGTTCATCGGCGGTGTCCCGATGAAGCGCGCCACGAACAGGCTCGCCGGCCGCTGATAGAGTTCGGCGGGCGGCGCGTCCTGCTCGATGCGGCCCTGGCGCATCAGGATCACGCGGTCGGCCATGCTCATCGCCTCGGCCTGATCGTGCGTGACGTAGACCATCGTCATGCCGAGCGATTGCTGCAGCGCGCGAATCTCGCGCCGCATTTCCTGGCGCAGCTGCGCGTCGAGATTGGAGAGCGGCTCGTCCATCAGGCAGACCGGCTGCTCGGCGATCACGGCCCGGCCCAGCGCGACGCGTTGCTGCTGGCCGCCCGAAAGCTGGCTCGGCTTGCGCTCGAGCAGCGCGGCGAGGCCGAGGAGCTCGGCGACCCGTTTCAGCCGCGCGGCGCGTTCGGCCTTGCCCACGCGCCGGACCTTGAGGCCGAACAGTATGTTCTCGGCTACGCTCAAATGCGGGAACAGGGCATAGGATTGGAACACCATCGCGATGCGCCGCTTCGAAGGCGCCGCGCCGGTCACATCCTTGCCGTCGATGAGGATGCGTCCGCCATCGACCTGCTCCAGGCCGGCGATGAGCCGCAGCGTCGTCGATTTGCCGCAACCCGAGGGGCCCAACAGCACGACGAGCGCTCCGGCCTCGGCTTGGAAGCTGACGGCGTCCACCGCGCGGGCGGCGCCCCAGTGCTTGCTCACCTGGTGGAGTGAAATCGCGTGCACGCCCCGTTCCCTGCTACGCCTCCGCCACGACCTGGGGATGCTTCGCTTCTTTGTGTGGAGGGCGATAGCAGCGTAGCGTGACGGTTGCGTGACGGTCCAGAGCCGGCGCGGCCGGATGTCCGGGGCGCGCGTTCAATCCCGCAGCGCCGCGCGCACCCACTCCAGCCGGTCCTGGCCCCACCACATCTTGCCGTCGACGAAGAAGGTGGGCAGGCCGAACACGCCGCGCGCGACCGCGTCGTCGGTGCGCGCCTTGAGATCGTCTTTCACGGCCACTTCCTGCACGCCGGCGAAATAGGCCTTCGCATCGAAGCCGTAGGTCTGGAGCGCCTGGCCGATCACGGTGGGGTCGTCCATGTCGAGCGCGTCGCGCCAGATGGCGAGGAACATCGCCTCGGAATAGCGCTCTAGTTCGCCGCGCCGCTCGGCCACGATCGCGCCGCGCATGATCGCCAGCGTGTTGATGACGAAATGCGGATTGTGCGCGAACGGCACGCCGTAGCGCGCGGCATAGTTCGCGAGGTCCCACATCATCCACTTGCCCTTGGGCGCGATCTCCACCGGCGAATGGCTGTTGATCGCCTTGAACACGCCGCCCAGCAGGATCGGCCGCCAGACGATCTCCGCGCCAGCCTCACGTGCGATCTTGCGTAGTTCGAAGAAGGCGAGATGCGAGGCGGGACTACCGTAATCGAAGAAGAACTCAACCGATTTCACCATGCCGCATCCTTTCCGGCGCGTTATTGTGATGGGAGCACGTGGGGAGCGCGATGCCCGACCTCGTCTGTCTCGGGGAGCCGATGATCGAGTTCAACCGGCAGAAGCCGGGCGCAGACGGGCGCGTGCATTGGCTCGAGGGGCACGGCGGCGACACGTCCAACTGCGCGATCGCGGCGGCGCGGCAGGGTGCTTCCGCTGGCTACGTCACCGCCATCGGCCGCGATCCGTTCGGCGATTCGCTGATGGCGCTGTGGACGGCGGAAGGGGTCGATGCGAGCGCCGTGATCCGCCGCACGGATGCGCCGACCGGCATCTACTTCGTCACGCATTCCGAACGCGGGCATGAGTTCACGTTCGCCCGCGCTGGATCGGCCGCGAGCCGGATGACGAAACCGGAAATTCCCGAAAGCTATATCGCCCGCACGAAAGTCTTCGAGACGTCGGCGATCAGCCAGGCGATCAGCGAAAATGCGAACGAGGCCGTGCTGCACGCGATGGCGCTCGCGAAGCAGCACGGAGTCGCGATTGCCTACGACACCAATCTGCGCCTGCGCCTCTGGCCGATCGAGAAGGCGCGGCCGGCGATCGAAGAGGCGTGTCGGTGCGCCAATGTGGTGTTCACGAGCGACGAAGAGGCGGCGGCGCTGTGGGGGCATAAGGAGCCCGACGCTGTCGCCGATGCCATGCTCGCGCTCGGCCCCGCGACGGTGATCGTGAAGCGGGGCGGGAAGGGCGCGCTGGTCGCCACGCGCGCGCGGCGCGAGCACATTGCCGGGCATACGGTGAAGGCCGTGGACGCGACCGGCGCGGGCGACACCTTCGCGGGCGCGTTCCTCGCGCGGCGCCTCGCCGGCGACGACGTGTTCGCCGCCGCGCGCTATGCCAACACCGCCGCCGCGCTCAAGACCGAAGGTTACGGCGCCGTCGCGCCTATCCCGCTGCCGGAGGCGGTGATGAAGCTGCTGCGCGCGGCGCCGAACGCGTAGGGGCGCGTTGCGCGCGCCCTGCCTCCAGCGGATCGAAGCCGAGTTCGTAGGGGCGCACGGCTGTGCGCCCTCGTCAACGCGCGCTGGATGCGGGCAGGGCGCACAGCCGTGCGCCCCTACGTTGCCGACATCGCGCGTGTGGAGACCGGGCGCGCGCAGCGCGCCCCTACGCGGCTTGCGACGCGTCACCACGTCTCCGACCACGGCCGCAGATCCGTCTCGAAGGTCCAGGCCGTGCGCGGCTGCTTGTGGATTTGCCAATACGTTTCGGCGATGGCTTCGGGCTGGAGCAGCGCGTCGGCGGCTTTGCGCGCTTCGTAGATGTCGGGACGGTTCTCGCGGATGAAGGCCGTGTCGATGCCGCCGTCGATGACGACGTGGGCGACATGGATGCCCTTGGGGCCGAGCTCGCGCGCCATCGAATGGGCGAGCGCTCGCTTCGCATGCTTGCCGCCGGCAAACGCGGCGTAGCCCGAAGCGCCGCGCAGGCTGGCCGTGGCGCCTGTGAAAAGGATCGTGCCGTGGCCGCGCGGCAGCATGTGCTTCGCCGCTTCGCGCCCGGCGAGAAAGGCGCCCAGCGCGCACATTTCCCAGACCTTGAAATAGACTCGCGACGTCGTCTCGAGAATCGGGAACCGCACGTTGCCGCCCACGTTGTAGACGCAGACTTCGATGGGGCCGATGTCGCGCTCGATCCGCCCGAACAATTCGGCGACCTGCTCTTCGCGCCGCGCATCGCTGCCGAAGGCGTGCGCTTGGCCGCCGTCGGCGCGGATCTGCTCGACCAGCGGGGTCAGCTTGTCGGCGTTGCGGCGGGTGACGCAGGCGACGTACCCCTCGCGCGCGAAACGCCGCGCGACCGCCCCGCCCGTGTAATCCCCGGCCCCGATCACCAATATTGCCTGCGATGCCATGGCCACTCACCCCTCTGAACTGCAGCCTCGCCAAAGCGAACGCGGTGGTCAAGCGGGTATATGCCCGTATCGGCTTTGATCTCGGCGACGCAAGCTATGCCGCCCGGCCTATGCTGCGTCGCGAAGGCGTGAGTTTGCGGTGCAACATACGGTGTGTAATATTCGCTACGGCACCTCTTGAAGTCCGTAAATCCGATGCTTTCTTCCACGCAAGGGCGCGCTCGGGGTTGTGCCGGTACAGAGGCGATAGGGTAGGCGGGACGGGCCGGCGTTATGGCGATTAAAACCCGCAGACAGTTTCTGTCTGGGACCGCGGCGCTTGCGTTCGCGGCCGGGCTGTTCGGCGTGCCGGGCGGCGCTGGCGCGGCGCGCCTCAGCGGCAAGACGCAACCCTTCAACCGCGAATGGCTGATCCAGCTCGCCGAGGCGTCGGCCAAGAAGCCGTTCGAAGCCGCCGTTCCCAAGCTGCCGGGCTTCATCGACAAGCTGGACTACGACGGCTATCGCGACGTGCGCTTCCGCGCCGATCAGGCCCTTTGGCGCGAGCAGAACCTGCCGTTCACGGCCCAGTTCTTCCACCTCGGCTCTGTTTATAAGCGCCCGGTCCACGTCTACGAGGTCGCCGACGGCGTGGCGCGCGAGGTGTTGTTCGAAACCGGGCTGTTCGACTACGGCAAGAACCGCTTCGACGAGGCCGTGCCGGATACGCTCGGCTTCGCCGGCTTCCGCCTGCATCACCCGCTGAACCGCCCGGACTATCAAGACGAGCTGGTCACGTTCCTGGGCGCCAGCTATTTCCGCTCGCTCGGCCGCGGCCAGGTCTATGGCCTCTCGGCGCGCGGCGTCGCGATCGACACGGCGGTGCCGACCGGCGAGGAATTCCCGTTCTTCCGCGACTTCTTTATCGAGCGGCCGCGACCGGGCGCCACGCAGATCGTCGTCCACGCGTTGCTCGACAGCCGCAGCATGACCGGCGCCTTCAGCTTCGCGATCATGCCCGGCAAGTCGACGATGATGGACGTGAGCGCAGCGCTGTTCCCGCGCCGGAAGGTGGAGCGCCTCGGCCTCGCGCCGCTCACATCCATGTTCCTGCACGGCAACACCACCCCGGCGCGCGAGGATTTCCGCCCAAGCGTGCACGATTCCGACGGGCTCTCGGTCTGGGGCAGCTCGGGCGAATGGCTGTGGCGCCCGCTCGCCAACCCGAAGCGCCTGCAGCTCAGCCTGTTCACCGAGCAGAACCTGCGCGGGTTCGGCCTGCTGCAGCGCAGCCGCGACTTCCGCGACTACCAGGACCTCGAGGCGCATTACGAACGCCGGCCGAGCCTGTGGGTCGAGCCGGTCAGGGGGTTCGGCGCCGGCGCCGTCTGGCTGGTCGAGATTCCGACCGACGCCGAAATACACGACAACGTCGTGGCGTTCTGGATGCCGGCCAAGCCGCCCGAGCCTGGCCAGCGCCTCGATCTCGGCTATCGCCTGCACTGGGGCGAGCCGCCGCACCGGCCGCCGCTCGCCACGGTCGCGGCCACGCGGCTCGGACGCGGTGGCTTCGCCGGGCGTCCGGCCGACGGCCTACGCAAATTCGTGATCGATTTCCGCGGCGGCGCCCTCGAAAAGATCGCCGAAGCGAAGCAGATCGAGCCAGTGATCACGGTCTCCGAAGGCAAGACCGCGAATGTCGAGGTCCAGCGCCTGCCCGGGCCTGCCGGCTGGCGCCTCTACTTCGATTTCCGCCCCGAGGGCTCGCGCCCGCAAGAGATGCGGGCCTTCCTGAAACACGGCGCCGAGGCGCTGACCGAGATTTGGAGCTTCCAATGGACCGGCTGAGAACCCCGAGCCGAAGCCGAGCGCGTTCGTTTTCGGCCGAAGCCGAGCGACGTTTTCGTAGCTTTTTGCGTGGCTTCGGCATCGAAAACGAAGCTGTTCTGAAGGAGCTGGTGCGTCGCCTGGGCCGAATGGCGCCGGCGGCTACGCCGGCGCAGATCGACGCCGCGGCCGGCCTTTGGTTTGCCGATCTGCTCGGCCTGCCGGAAAACGAAGCCGCTCGCGCGCTCGCAGCCGGCCGGGTTGCCTGGCTGACGACGCAAGCCGCCCGGCGCTGGCCGCTGGTGCTGTTCGCGGACGCGTCGCCGCTGGTCCTGTCCGAGGCGCTGCGCCGTGGTACCCCGATGCTGCCGCCGCCGGTGCTCGGCGATGCGATGCCGGCGGCCGAGCTGAAACCCCAGCGCCTGCCCTCGATCGCGGCCAGGCCCTTGCGGGCCCGCACGGCCTGAGCGCCGCTTCCATGAAGCACCGGCCCCATCGATACCGGGCCCAGGCCTGGCTGCGGCGCGGCGGGCTCGCGTTGCTGACCTTGGCCACGACCGGCTGGGCGACCGCCCAGCTCTCGATCGTGCTCGCCGGCAATCACGGTCTCGGCACGCTCGAGATCCTGCTGCTTGCCCTGTTCGTCGGCTGCTTCCTCTGGATCGCCTTCTCGTTCTGGGCCGCGATCGCCGGCTTCGCGATGCTGCTCGCGAAGGCGCGCCAGCCCGGCTTGCGTCAGCCCCCGCCTGGAGAGGCGCGCCTTGGCAGCCGCACCGCCGTGGTGATGGCCGTCTACAACGAGGACACGAACCGCGTCTTCGCGAACATGCAGGCGATCTACGAATCGGTCGCCGCGACGGGGCAGGGTCAGGCGTTCGATTTCTACATGCTGAGCGACACGACCAACCCGGACATTTGGGTGGCCGAGGAGCTTGCCTGGCACGCGCTTTCCACGCGGCTCGGGCCCGGCGCGCGCGTCTTCTATCGCCGCCGTCGCCAGAACATCGCGAAGAAGTCCGGCAACATCGCCGACTTCCTGAAGCGCTGGGGCCGCCACTACGACTACATGATCGTGCTCGACGCCGACAGCCTGATGGAGGGGCGCACGCTCGTCGCGATGGCGCGGCTCATGGACGCGAATCCCGGCGCCGGCCTCATCCAGGCGCCGCCGGTCTGCATCAATCGCAACACGCTGTTCGCGCGAATGCTGCAATTCGCCGGCCGCATTTACGGGCCGGTCTTCGCGGCCGGCCAGGCCTTCTGGCAGATGGGCGAGGGGAACTACTGGGGCCACAACGCGATCATCCGCGCGCGCGCGTTCATGGAGCATTGCGGGCTGCCGGAGCTTCCCGGCAAGCCGCCGTTCGGCGGCCACATCATGAGCCACGACTTCGTCGAGGCGGCGCTGCTCGTGCGCGGCGGCTGGTCGGTGTGGCTGGTGCCCGAACTTGGCGGCTCCTACGAGGAGGTGCCGCCCACGCTGCTCGACTATGCGAAGCGCGATCACCGCTGGTGCCAGGGCAATCTCCAGCACGCCCGCGTGATCGGCGCGCGCGGACTCAATCCGGTGAGCCGCTTCCATTTCCTCACCGGCATTATGTCGTACGCGTCGTCGCCGCTGTGGCTTCTGTTCCTCGGCTTCGGCCTGACGATCGCATCGGTGAACACGCTGTTCCCGCGGGCCTATTTCGGCGTGCAGAAGCAGCTTTTCCCCGACTGGCCGATCTTCGACGCCGCGCTCGCCAAGAGCCTGTTCCTGCTGGCGCTCGGCTTCCTGCTGATCCCGCGTCTGCTCGGCGTGCTGCTCGTGCTCGTGGACGGGCCGACCCGCCGCGCCTCGGGCGGCGCGGTACGCATCGTCTTCGGCAGCGCGATCGAGCTCGTCTACTCGACCTTGCTCGCGCCGGCGATGATGCTGTTCCAGAGCAAGTTCGTCGCCAAGACGCTGATGGGCAGCACGATCGGCTGGGCGACGCAGAACCGCGACGATGGCGGCATTCCGTGGGACGTCGCGTTCAAGGCGCATATCGGGCACATGCTGCTCGGACTCTTCGTCGGCCTGCTCTCGATCGCGATCGATCCCAATCTCTTCTTTTGGCTCTCGCCGCTGGTGGCGGGGCTCGTGCTCGCGGTGCCGATCGCGCAGTTCAGCTCGCGGCGCGATTTCGGCGCCTGGCTGCGCCAGCGCCGCCTGTTCCTGATTCCCGAGGAGACCACGGCACCGGCGGTGCTGGTGCGCGCGCGCGAAGTCTTCGCCGATCTCGAAGCGCGCCCGCGCGGCGAGGTGGACGGGCTGCGCCGCGTCCTGTCCGATCCGCTCGCCAACGCCGTGCACAAGCTGGCGCTCGCCGCGACGGAAGAGCCGGCGCCCGACGAGTCGGCGGAGCTGTTCGTGGCGCGCCGCAAGCTCGCGAACGGGCAGTCGCTCTCGGCGTCCGAGAAGACGCTGCTGCTCTACGATCGCGCAACGCTCGATTCGCGCCCGATGCCGGTTGCCGCCTGACGCCCCGCGGGCGCCCTGCTCTCGGGCATTCATATCGCGGGAGACACGCCGCATCAGGGCGGTGGAGGCCCGGGCCGGAATTGAACCGACGTAGACGGATTTGCAGTCCGCTGCCTAACCACTCGACCACCGGGCCCCGGCGCGCGTGCAGCGAAGGCGGACAAATTTAGGTAGCCGGTGCCGAAGGGTCAAGCGAACGCGCCGCAGTTTCCGGAACCGTGCGACAATCGCCGCAATACTACTGACCGCGCCGCGAATTGCCTCCCCCGGCGGTGGCGTCTATAACCGCGACTGTTCGCGCGCGCTCTGCGCCGCGGACCTGGAGGGACGTGACGATGACGGATTTCGCGCTGGCCCGTCACAACATGATCGAGGGCCAGATCCGCACGAACAAGGTGACGGATCCCGCGCTGCTCGACGCGCTCGCGGCGCTGCCGCGCGAGCAGTTCGTACCCGCGGAGCGGCGCAGCGCGGCTTATGTCGACGAGGATCTGCGCCTCACCGGCGACCGCTACATGATGGAGCCGATGGTGCTCGCGCGTCTGCTGCAGGCGGCCGAGCCGACGCGCACCGACGTGGCGCTCGACGTGGGGTGCGCCACCGGCTACGCCACCGCGGTGCTCGCGCGGCTGACGGCCACGACGATCGGGCTCGAGAGCGATGCCGGGCTGGCGCGGACCGCGACCGAGACGCTGGCGCGCCTTTCGATCGACAACGCGATCGTCGTCGAAGGCAAGTTCGGCGACGGCTATCCGAAGCACGGGCCCTACGACGTCATTCTGGTGGGCGGCGCGGTCGAGGAGTTTCCGCAAGCTTTGATCGAACAGCTCGCGGAAGGGGGCCGGCTCGTCGGCGTCCGCCGGCCGGGTGCCGGCCCGGGCGCGGCGACGCTGCTGCTGAAGCGCCGCGGCGCCGTCGCGGGGCGAACGCTGTTCGAGGTGTCGACGCCTTACCTGACGGGATTCGCGCCGAAGCCGCGCTTCGTGTTCTGAGGGTCGCGACGGCCGAGGCGGGCCGCTGCGTATAAACTACGGGATCATTCGTCCGAGGGGATTGCAGCACATGCATCGAAGCCGCCCGTTCCGCCGCGCCGCCGCCGCTCTCAGCGTGGCGGCGCTCATGGCACCCGCGCAGGCGGGCGCCGAGACGCTCACGCAGGCGCTGGTGCAGGCCTATCAGTCCAATCCGCGGATTCTCGCCGCGCGCGACCTGTTGCGTTCGGTGGACGAGCAGGTGGCGCAGGCGATTTCGCTGCTTCGGCCGAGCGTGACCGCGACGTTCACCGGCGGTTTTTCGACCAGCCGCACGAACGTCGAGGACGTGAGCCGCTCCGGTAATCGCACGCGGCCCGCTTCCGCTTCGCTGACGCTGACCCAGCCGATCTGGCGCGGCGGCCGCGAATACGCCGAGATCCGGCGCGCCGAGGCCACGATCCGCAGCCAGCGCGCGCGGCTGCACGCCACCGAGCAAGACGTCTTCTTCGAGGTGGTCACGGCCTACATGAACGTCGTGCGCGACGAGGCCATCGTGCGGTTGCGCTCCAACAACGTCGGCGTGCTGCAGCGCCAGCTTCAGGCCGTGCGCGACCGCTTCAACGTCGGCGAGGTGACGCGCACCGACGTCGCGCAAGCCGAGGCCGCTGTCGCCGGCGCGGAAGCGCAGCGCGTGCTGGCGATCGGCAACCTCGAGAATTCGCGCGCCAACTACACGAGCCTCGTCGGCCGGCCGCCGGCGCGCCTGTCCGAGCCGCGGCCGCCGGCGTTCCTGCCGGCGGCGTTCGGCTTCGCGCTGGCGAGCGCGAAGTCGACGAATCCCGCGATCATCGCCGCCACCTACGACGAGTTCGCGGCGCGCCACGGCGTGCGCTCGATCACCGGCGAGCTGCTGCCGCAGATCAACCTCAACGGCTCGCTCGCGCGCAGCTACGATTCGGGCGGCCCGAGCACGCGCTCCGACAGCGCGTCGCTCACCGTCTCGGTAACGGTGCCGCTCTATGAGTCGGGCTCGGTCTATTCGCGCGTGCGTGCGGCCAAGCAGACGGTGTTCCAGCGCGGCAACGATCTCGCGCAGGCGCGGCGCTCGGTCGAAGAGGTGGCGACGCGTGCGTGGCAGACCCTGCAGGCTGCGCGCGCCGGCGTCCGCTCGTTCGAGGCGCAGTCGCGGGCCAACGGCGTGGCGCTCGAGGGCGTCCGCCAGGAGAACCAGGCTGGCCTGCGCACGGTCCTCGACGTGCTGAACGCCCAGCAAATCCTGCTCGACTCGCAGGTGAGCCTCGTCTCGGCGCGCCGCGACATGATCGTGGCGAGCTATCAGGTCGCCCAGGCGATGGGCAAGCTCACGGCCGCCGATCTGCGCCTGCCGGTGGTGGTCTACGACGCCACTGCCTACTATCGCGCCATCAAGTATCTGCCGTTCGGCACGGGTCCGTCGATGGGCGCGCCGCCGCCCCGGCCGGATGCCACGAGTTCCGCGGCGCCGCGCGGGACGCCGGCGAAGTGACGCGGAGGGGCTGGATTTCTGTAGTTCGAACGGAGTATTGCCGGAACCCGCTTCGGTTCGTTAACTGTCCATTTACCGAACCTCTCTAGCGTGTTTGAACCGATGCTTCATAGTTTGAGAACGCATTGGATTCAGCCGGGAATGTGCCAATGAGCGACGCGGGAAAAAGCCAGGAACCGTCGATGGAGGAGATTCTCGCCTCCATCCGGCGCATCATCGCGGAAGATGAGGCGGGACGAGCGCGCGGCGGACCTGCGCCGATGGCGCCGCGTTCGACCGACGGCCCGAGCCGCGCGCCGCGCATGGCGCCCGCGCCGGTGGCCGCGCCGCGAGCGCCCGCCGAATCCGGCGACATGGTGCTCGATCTCACCAACATGGTCGCGGCCGACGGCTCGGTCGTGACGATCGCGCCGCCCGGGTCGCCGAGCGGCCGGCCGATGCAGCCGCAAGGCTTCGCGGCGCCGCCCGCCGAGCAGCAGACGGTCGCCTACAGCGGATTCTCGCGCCGCGCGCCGCCGCCGGGTCCCGGCGCCGAGCCGCGCGCGCCCAGTTTCGCGCCGCCGCCGATTCCGCCCGCGCCCCCGGCGCCGCCGCAGCCGATGGGCTTCGCGACGCCGCCCGATATGCCTGCGCCGATGATGGCGGCTCCGATGCCGCCCGCTCCGGCGCCGATGTCCGCGCCGCCGGCCGCCACGCCAATGCCGCTGCCGCCGAGCCTCTCCGAGGATTCGCCGAGCCGCCGCGTCTTCAAGCGCCGCCACACGGCGGGATCGGCCTTCGCCGAGCTCGCCCAGACCGGTTTCGCCGCGCCGCCGCCGGCCGCGCACCCGCCTTCGGGGCCCGCGCAGCCGCCGCAGAATTTCGGCCAGGTGCCGATGGGGTCGGTCGCGACCGAACTCGATATGTCGCCGCCCGCCGCGCACCCGCCGTCCGGACCGGCGGTGCCGCCGAGCTTCGCCGCCGATCCTTACGCGGCACCTTCCGAGCATCCCAATTCCGGCTACGCCGCGCCGCCGCCGAGCTTCGCCCAGCCCGACGCCTATGTGGCGCCGCCGCCGGTTGCCGCCCCGCCGCCGGTCATGGCACCGCCGCCTGTCCAGCCCGTGGCGGCGCCGCCGGTTGCGATCTCGGAAGATCAGGTGCGCGCCGCCGTGGGCGCCGCCGCCGAGCCCGCGATCCGCTCGTGGCTCGACGCCAATCTCCAGGCAGTGATCGAGAAGCACCTCGGCTCGCTCGTGCAGCAGGAGGTCGAGAAGTCTCTCGGCGCGACGCTGACGCAGGCGGTCGATCAGCGCATCCACCAGAACGTCGAGGCCAATCTCAGCCCGTATATCGAAGACCGTGTCGGCGCCCATGTCGATGCGCGGCTCGCGGCCGCGGTCGACGAAAAGGTGACGGCGGCGGTGAAGCAGCAGGTCGCCACCGAGGTGAACAAGCAGATCGCCCAGGCGGTGACGCAGCACGTCGCCTCCGCGGTGACGCAGCAGCTTCAGGGCCAGCAGCAGAATGTCAGCCGCCTCGTCGACGATCGCGTGAAGAGCGAGATCCGCGGCCTGTTCTCCCGCCTCGCCGGGAACTAACCACCATCCAACGCGCGTCCATCCTTCGAGGCGCGTCGAACGCAAGAGCGTTCGCCGCGCACCTCAGGATGAGGCGATATTAGTTCGAACAAACGTAACCTCGTCCTGAGGTGCGCGCCCGCTTGGGCGCGCCTCGAAGGACGAACGCCTGCGCTGCGCCGCGCGTTCGTGGCCGGTTGACGCACCGGCCGCGCCGACTATGTTCGGCGCTCATTTTCACTGCAGCGCCATATCATGCTCGACAACCGGTTCAGCCCCGAGGCCGTGGAGGCCCGGCAATATGCCCGCTGGGAAGAGGCGGGCGCGTTCAAGCCGCGCAACGACGGCGCGCGCCCGTTCACGATCGTGATCCCGCCGCCCAACGTCACGGGCAGCCTCCACATCGGTCACGCGCTCAACAACACGCTGCAAGACGTGCTGATCCGCTACCGGCGCATGACCGGCCGCGACGCGCTCTGGCAGCCCGGCACCGACCACGCCGGCATCGCGACGCAGATGGTCGTGGAGCGTCAGCTCGCGGCCGAAGGGATCGGGCTCGCGCGCGGCGGCGTGGCGGAACGCGACGACCGCGTGAAGCTGCAATCGGTCGGCAAGGGTGGCGCGGCGCTGCGCAACACGCGGCTGATCGGCCGCGACGAGTTCGTGCAGCGCGTCTGGGAATGGAAGGCGATCTCTGGCGGCACGATCCTGAAGCAGCTCCGCCGTCTCGGCGCCTCGGCCGACTGGAGCCGCGAGCGCTTCACGATGGATGAAGGGCTCTCGGCCGCCGTGTTGAAGGTGTTCGTCGAGCTCCATCGCGCGGGCCTCATCTATCGCGACAGGCGGCTCGTGAACTGGGACCCGCAGTTCCAGACCGCGATCTCCGACCTCGAGGTCGAGCAGCGCGAGGTGAAGGGCCATCTCTGGCACTTCAAGTATCCGATCGAGGGGCGGGCGGGCGAGTTCATCACCGTCGCGACCACGCGGCCCGAGACGATGCTCGGCGACACCGGCATCGCGGTGAACCCCGCCGACGAGCGCTACAAGGATCTCGTCGGCCAGCACGCGATCCTGCCGCTCGTGGGCCGGCGCATCCGGATCGTCGCCGACGACTATGCCGATCCCACCGCCGGCTCGGGCGCGGTGAAGATCACGCCGGCGCATGACTTCAACGATTTCGAGGTCGGCAAACGCCACGGCCTCGAGGCGATCAACATCATGACCGCCGATGCGCGCCTGAACGAGGCGGTGCCCGAGGCGTTCCGCGGGCTGGACCGTTTCGAGGCGCGCAAGCGCGTCGTGGCCGCGCTCGAGGCCGAGGGCCTCGTCGAGAAGATCGAGCCGCACACGCACACCGTGCCGCACGGCGACCGCTCGGGGGTGCCGATCGAGCCCTATATGACCGTGCAGTGGTACGCCGACGCGAAGACCTTGGCCGCCGAGCCGATCAATGCCGTGCGCGACGGGCGCATCAAGATCGTGCCCGAAAGCCAGGAGAAGACGTTCTTCAACTGGATGGAGAACATCCAGCCCTGGAGCATCTCGCGCCAGCTCTGGTGGGGCCATCAGATTCCCGCCTGGTACGCCGAGGACGGCACCGTGTTCGTCGACTACGACGAGGCCGGCGCCAAGGCGCAGGCGAAGGCGAAGTTCGGCCGCGACGTGGCGCTCACGCGCGATTCCGACGTGCTCGACACATGGTTCTCCTCGGCGCTCTGGCCGTTCTCGACGCTCGGCTGGCCCGAGAAGACGCCCGAACTCGCGCGCCACTATCCCACCGACGTGCTCGTGACCGGCTGGGACATCCTGTTTTTCTGGGTCGCGCGCATGATGATGATGGGCATGCACTTCATGAAGGAAGTGCCGTTCCATCACGTGTTCCTGCACGGCATGGTGCGCGACGCCAAGGGCGCCAAGATGTCGAAGTCGCGGGGCAACACGCTCGACCCGCTCGACCTCGTCGAGAAATACGGCGCCGACGCGCTGCGGTTCACGCTCACCGCGCTCTGTGCGCAGGGCCGCGACGTGAAGATGTCGGAGGGGCGGCTCGAGGGCTACCGCAATTTCGCGACGAAAATCTGGAACGCGGCGCGCTTCTGCGAGATGAACCAGTGCCGCTACGCGAAGGGCTTCGATCCCGCGGCGAACAGGCTCACGGTCAACCGCTGGATCGTCTCGGAGCTTGCGAAAGCCGCGCGCAGCGTCACCGCCGCCCTCGAGGAGTTCCGCTTCAACGACACCGCGAACGCCTGCTACCAGTTCGTCTGGAGCACCTACTGCGACTGGTATCTCGAATTCATCAAGCCGATCCTGAATGGCGCTGATGAAGCGGCGAAGGCCGAGACGCGCGCCACCGCGCTCTGGGTGCTGCATCGTGCGCTGCATCTGCTGCACCCGATGATGCCGTTCGTCACCGAAGAGCTGTGGGAAAAGACGGGCGGCGAGGGGCTGCTGATCGCCGCGCGATGGCCGGAATTCGCCGATGCGCTTCTCGATCCCGCCGCGGAGGCGGAACTCGGCTGGGTGGTGCGACTCGTTTCGGAGATCCGCGCGGTGCGCTCGGAGATGAACGTGCCCGGTGGGGCCAAGATTCCGCTGCTGATCAAGGGCGCGTCGAGCGTCACGTCGGAGCGGCTGCTGGGCCATGTCGACGTCGTCGCGACCTTGGCGCGGCTCTCCGGCATGCAAAGCGCGGCCGAGCCGCCCAAGGGATCGGTGCAGATCGTGCTCGACGAAGCGACGCTGATCCTGCCGCTCGCCGACGTCATCGACCTCGCGCAGGAGCGCGCGCGGCTCGACAAGGAGCTGAAGCGCCTCGATGCGGCGATCAAGCAGATCGACGCCAAGCTCGGCAACGAAAGCTTCGTCGCCAAGGCCCCGCCGGACGTGGTGGAAGAGCAGCGCGAACGCCGCGAAGAAGCCGCCGCCGCGAAGAGCAAGATCAGCGA
>CAYZSG010000058.1:21253-23871 GCA_964481045.1 uncultured Candidatus Odyssella sp.
GTGCCGTGGCCGCGCACGCTCTCGATGAACAGCGTGCCGCCGAGCAGCTCGGTCAGCGATTTCGCGAGCGGCAGGCCGAGGCCGATACCCTGGTGCTTGCGCGACATCTGGTCTTCGGCCTGGCCGAAGCGCGTGACCGCCTGCTTGACCTCCTCGGGTGTCATGCCGATCCCCGTGTCGGTGATCGCGATCTCGATGCGGCCGGGCACGCGGCGCGCGGCCAGCGAGACGCGGCCGTCCTTGGCCGTAAACGCCACGGCGTTGGCGAGCAGGTTCACGAGGATCTGGCGCAGGTGGCGGCGGTCGATCCACAGCGGCGGAAGATCGGCCGGGATCTCGACATGCACGGAGGGGCCTTCGGCCGGCGTCCGCTCGCGCACCAGCAGCAGCACCTCGTCGATGATGTCGGAGAGGCCGATCGTCTCGCGGAGCACGTCGGCGCGGCCGCTCTCGAGCTTCGCCATGTCGAGGATGTCGCTCAGGACATGCTGCAGCCGCCTTGCGCTGGCGACGATGTCGCGCGCATAGGCCGGATAGCGCTTCTCGCCGATGGCGCCCAATTGCTCGCGCGCGATCATCTCGGCGAAGCCGATGATGCCGTTCAGCGGCGTGCGCAGCTCGTGGCTGATCGTGGCGAGGAATGCGGTCTTGGCGCGGCTCGCGGCCAGCGCCTCGTCGCGCGCGGCGCGCATCGTCTCCACTTCGCCGCGCAACGCCGCGTCGCGCGATGCGTCCCGCGCGGCGTTCCGGCTGTCCTGCAGGGTCTTCGTCTTCGCGCCCGGCTTGCGCTTGCCCGCCATGGCGCCAGACGTAAAGGATATCCGTAAACAACCGGTGTAGCTCAGCGGCCGCTCACCCCCGGCGTTCTTGCGGCGGGCCGCGGCGCCGACTAGCTTCCGGCCGCCCGAACGGTCGGGTTGGAGGGGATGATGCGCTTGGGCGCGCCGGGCTTCCTGTGGTTCCTGATCTGCCTCGCGCTCGGCGTGCTCGCCGTCGCAAGCCGCTACACGTTCATCCCCTATGTCACGCCGAATGCATTCTGGTTCGCCGTGGCCGCCTGGGGCCTGCTGAGCTTCGGCTGCCTGTTCCGCATCTCGCGGGCGTAGCGCCGGCGCAGTTCCGCCGCGCGTTCGGCGCACTTGAGCGGTGGCGCGCGCTGCCGGTATGGTGCGGCCCGTTCACGAAAAACACACCAAGGACACGAAGGCGAACGCCCATGCCCGCGAAATTCGACAAATCCAAGATGCCGAGCCGCCACACCACGGTGGGGCCGGAGCGCGCGCCGCACCGCTCGTATCTCTACGCGATGGGCGTCAGCGAGGCCGAGGTGGCGCAGCCGCTCGTGGGCGTCGTGACGACGTGGAACGAAGCGGCGCCCTGCAACATCTCGCTGATGCGCCAGGCGCAGGCGGTGAAGCTCGGCGTCAAGGCGGCCGGCGGCACGCCGCGCGAGTTCACGACGATCACCGTCACCGACGGCATCGCGATGGGCCACGAGGGCATGAAGTCGTCGCTGGTCTCGCGCGACCTCATCGCCGATTCGGTCGAGCTAACGATGCGCGGCCACTGCTACGATGCGCTGGTGGGCCTCGCCGGCTGCGACAAGTCGCTGCCCGGCCTGATGATGGCCATGGTGCGGCTCAACGTGCCCTCGGTGTTCGTCTATGGCGGCTCGATCCTGCCCGGCAAGTTCCGCGGGAAAGACGTGACCGTCGTCGACATCTTCGAAGGCGTCGGCAAGCATGCGGCCGGCACGTTCAGCGATGCCGACCTGCACGAGCTCGAGTTGGTGGCGTGCCCCTCGGCCGGCTCCTGCGGCGGGCAATACACGGCCAATACGATGGCCTGCGTCTCCGAGGCGCTCGGCCTCGCGCTGCCGGGTTCGGCCGGCGCGCCTGCGCCCTACGAGTCGCGCGACCGCTTCTGCGAGGCGTCGGGCCAGGTGGTTATGAACCTCATCAAGAAGGGCATCCGCCCGCGCGACATCGTCACGAAGAAGGCGCTCGAGAACGCGGCCGTCGTCGTCGCGGCCACCGGCGGCTCGACCAACGCGGCGCTGCATCTGCCGGCAATCGCCAACGAGGCCGGCATCAAGTTCGACCTGTTCGACGTGGCGCAGATCTTCAAGAAGACGCCCTACATCGCCGACCTGAAGCCCGGTGGAAAATACGTGGCGATGGATCTTTACCGCGTCGGCGGCGTCGAGGTCGTGATGAAGGAGCTGCTCGACAACGGCTTCCTGCACGGCGACTGCATCACCGTCACCGGCAAGACCATCCGCGAAAACCTGCGCGGCGTGAAGTTCCCCGAGGGGCAGGACGTCGTCTATCGCGTGAAGAAGCCGCTCTCGAAGACCGGCGGCGTGGTCGGCCTCAAAGGCAATCTCGCGCCCGACGGCGCCATCGTGAAGGTGGCCGGCATCCCGCCCGAGAAACAGGTGTTCCGCGGCCCGGCGAAAGTGTTCGATTGCGAGGAGGACGCGTTCAAATACGTCGCCGACCGCAAGGTGAAGGAAGGCGAGTGCATCGTCATTCGCTACGAGGGCCCGAAGGGCGGCCCCGGCATGCGCGAGATGCTCTCGACCACGGCGGCGCTCTACGGCCAGGGCGTAGGCGACC